>JAAYVC010000070.1 GCA_012517375.1 bacterium
ACCGGACCACCACACTTTAACACTGACCTGATTCGGGGTCCCCAAAATAACGTCTCCGAGGTTCTTTTGGGGCGGTTTTGACCATCTTCTGACCATCTTTTGACCAGCTTTTGACCATAAAATGGGGCTACAAAGGATTAATCCTGAGGGGGTATTTAAGTAAAGACCGGCGCAAGACCGGTCTTTGGATTAATTTCGAATTGCATATTCCATAAGAATCGCATTAGCTATTCTTATGGGATTTTATTATTCTTCTTTTGCCTTTTTGGCCTCTTCAACAACCTTAGCCGAAACCTCGGTCGGCACAGGGTCGTAATGGTCAAACTGTGCGGTAAAGAACCCGCGTCCTTGCGTAACCGACCGTAAAGTCGTAGCATACTTGTACATCTCAGCCTCAGGCACCGTTGCTTTGACAACCTGGTTGCGGCCAATGGCGTCCATGCCCTGAATCCTGCCGCGCCGGGAGTTGAGGTCGCCTATAACGTCGCCCATAAACTCTTCTGGAACAGTAACTTCTACATACAGGATGGGTTCCAGAAGTATGGGTTTTGCCTTCTCGCAGCAGGCCTTCATTGCAATCTGGGATGCCAGCTTGAATGCGATTTCGGATGAGTCAACCGTGTGATAGCTTCCATCGTAGAGGGTGACTCTGATGTCAACCATCTGATAACCGGCTAGAATACCTTGAGTTACGAACTCCCGTACGCCTTTTTCAACCGCAGGAATATAGTTCTTGGGTACGGCGCCGCCGTAAATCTCGTCAACGAACTCCACTCCGGAGCCTCGTGGAAGAGGTTCGGTGCGAAGGAAGACATCGCCGAACTGGCCTCGGCCTCCAGATTGCTTTTTGTGGCGTCCTTGCGCTTCGGCCTTGGCTGTTATGGTTTCACGGTATGCAATACGAGGTTTTTTAGTATCTACGGATACGCCGTACCTCTTCTTGAGTTTAGAGAGGATTACGTCCAGATGAAGCTCACCCATACCTGATATAAGCTGCTGTTTAAGTTCAGGATCGAATCTGTAAGTGAAGGTAGGATCTTCATCGTGGAGTCTGGCGAGGGCGTTAGAGACCTTTTCTTCGTCTCCCTTGGACTGGGGAACGACAGCAACCGAGATGGGCGGGTTCGGGAATGTGAGTTTACCGATGGAGAGTTTTGGCCCTGATGTGAGAGTGTCGCCAGTACCTGTTGATTTAAGCTTTACGAGTCCCGCAATCATGCCTGCTGTAAGCTTACCAGCGTCACTGCGTTCGCGTCCTTGAAGGGCAAGTATCTGACCGATTCGTTCAGACGAGCCCTGGTCGATGTTTTGAAGGGTGCTTCCGGAGGATATCTCTCCTGAGAATACCCTCGTGTAGAGCAAATCACCTAGATGGGGGTCCGAGACCGTCTTAAATACGTAAGCAAGGGTATCCTTCGAGCCTTGAATAACGAACTCGGCATCCTGTCCATCCTTTTTGAGTTTGAGCGCAGGTACTTCGAGAGGAGAAGGGAAGAAGCCTACGATAAAATCGCACAACGCCTGAACGCCTGTCGTCGAAAGAGCGTCGCCTGCAAAAAGAGGGTAAAGCTTACCCTCTGCAAGACCCTTTTTGAAAACAGGCAGCAGCTGTTCGGTGGTCGGGATATTGCCTTCAAGATACGATTCGAGAAGTTTCTCGTCAAGCTCGGCGACAGCTTCGATGAGTTTTTCCTTATAGCTGTTGAATTCCGCTTTGAGTGCGTCAGGGATATCCTGCGTCTCAGTCTTACCGTCTTTTGTAGTGTAGACCTTTTCAGCAAGAAGTGATACCACCCCGGTCAGGCCGGAACCTGAACCTACAGGTATTGTTACTGGTGCAACCGATGTGCCGAACGCCTCAACCATCTGTTTGAAGGTAGTGGAAAAATCCGTATCCGGCTTGGAAAGCTTGTTTATGAAAATAGCCTTCCCTTTTCGCTCATCGGTAAGACGCCTCCAACCCATCTCAGTGCCTACGCCGATTCCGGACGCGGCGTCAATCACGACAATCCCTACATCTACGGCTCGAGAACCGGAGATCATCTCTCCGGCAAAATCGGCATAACCCGGTGTATCTACAATACTTAGAAGATGATTCTGATATTCGCACGATGCAACAGCAAGGCTAAGACTGTTCCTGCGTTCTATCTCTTCTTCATCGAAGTCGAATATGGATGTTCCGTTGTCTACCCTGCCTTGTCTGGAGTTCGCACCCGTTAAAAAGAGAATCGCATCGGCTAAGGTGGTTTTTCCGGAACCACCGTGGCCGAAGAATCCGAATGTTCTTGTATTCTTAGGATCCTTAGCGCTCACAAGTCCTCCTTCAGGAAAATTTTATAATCTCCGCTGCCTTCGCGGAATCAAGACTTTCGATAACGGCGTTCAGGAGTCTAACGAGCGCTATGTAATCTTCTTCGTATATGACCCCTACATGTGAATGAATATAGCGGGCCGGAAGTCCTAAAGCAATGGAAGGCACGCCTGTTTTGGTTACGTGAATGGCGCCCGAATCGTATCCTCCTCTCAGAGATGCGAGGTGATATTTTATACCTGTAGCTTCTGCCGTCTCGCATACAAAATCCCTGAACGCAAGGTTGGGAATCATCGTAGAGTCGTAAATCAAGACTGCTGCGCCTGCACCGAAGCGTTCAAGGGCGTCGGAGTCGTCGCCCGGAGCGTCTGAGGAGAGAGAAACATCTATAGCGATTGAGATATCCGGTTCCACCGCTCCTGCGACCGTTTTAGCCCCACGAAGGCCGACCTCTTCCTGAACGGTCCCTGCCAGATATAGACGTGATTTGTGCTTGGGTAATTTCTGCGCTATCTCTACAAGAGCGGCGCAGCCTACACGATCATCCCATGCCTTTGCAGCGAGTATTCCGTTCGCCAGAGGCGTAAATGGTGATACCGGGACAATCGGATCGCCCGGTCTGACCCCGGTAGATTCAAGCGAGTTCTCGCCGAGTACGCCTATGTCGATAAAGAGATTATCCATCTCGGGGACCTTCTTGCGTTCCTCCTCCTTCATGGCGTGAGGAGCCTTGGAGCCGACAATGCCGTCAAAATCACCCTTACGGGTGCGAACTTTCACCCGCTGGCTCAAAAGAACTTGCGGCCACCAGCCTCCTAACGGTAAAAAGTAGATGTAGCCTTGTTTAGTGATCTTTTTAACCATGAAGCCGACCTCATCCATGTGTGCAGCAAGCAGAAGCTTAGGTCCTTTAGAATCACCTTCGCGGTATCCGATAACTGAGCCAAGTCTGTCCGTTGTGACTTCGAGATTTTTGCCGAAATACCGGGTCATGATAGCTCGGACATCGGTTTCATAACCTGATGGTCCAAAGGCTTCAGTAAGCTCTTTGAAGAGTTCGTGTCTCTCCACAAATCCTCCTAAATATCAAGATTTTCAACAAATTGTGCATTTGTTTCTATGAATTCCCGCCTTGGACCGACTTCCGACCCCATGAGGTCGGAGAAAACCTTGTGCGCCTCGGCGGCGTCCGCTACGTTGACTTTCTTTAAGATACGCTTTTCGGGGTTCATCGTTGTCTCCCAAAGCTGCTCCGGATTCATCTCGCCAAGTCCTTTGAATCGCTGGATTTCTATACTTTCGGGTTTGGAGCTTTGTTTGCGCAGAGCTTCAAGTTCATCATCTGTATAGATATAATTTTCCTTTTTCCCGTGCTTTACTTTATAAAGAGGCGGCTGTGCGATGTAGATCATGCCGTTTTCTATAAGCTCCCTCATGTGCCTGTAGAAAAGAGTCAAGAGAAGCGTGCGGATGTGAGAACCGTCAACGTCTGCATCGGCCATGATAACCACTTTAGAGTAACGCAGCCGTTCGCGGTCGAAGCTGTCCTCCCCGAAGCCTGTGCCGACCGATGATACGATTGCCTTGATCTCGTTATTGGCAAGTATCTTGTTGAGAGCCGACTTCTCAACATTCAGGATCTTGCCGCGGAGAGCCAAGACGGCCTGGAACCGGCGATCGCGACCCTGTTTTGCAGAACCTCCTGCGGACTCGCCCTCGACTATGAACAGCTCGCACTCATCCGGGTTGTCCGAAGAGCAGTCTGCAAGCTTGCCCGGAAGCGTTTCAGAGGATAAAAGACTCTTTTTGCGCTCAATGTCGCGAGCCTTGCGTGCGGCCTCCCGCGCCCTGGCAGCAGCCTGCGCTTTTTGAAGTATGAGGTTTAAGACCCTGGGTTGTTCGTCGAAATACCGAGACAGCCCCTCTGAGATTATGGATTCTACTATTCCTCTAACCTCGCTGTTCCCGAGCTTGGTCTTGGTCTGTCCCTCGAACTGGGGGTTTTTGAGACGAACCGAAAGCACGGCGGAAAGGCCCTCGCGAACGTCCTCGCCCGAAAGCTCTACCGCCTTGGTTTTGGCGGTTGCGGCTTTTCGCGCCGCATCGTTGAATGTTTTGGTGACGGCCGACTTGAACCCGACAAGATGCGTACCGCCTTCGTGAGTGTTTATCGTGTTGACGAACGTGAGTATGTTTTCGGAAAAGCTGTCCGTATACTCCACAGCCGCCTCCACTTCAAGGCCGTTCCTTGCATCCTTTATGTATATGGGCTTGTGCAGACGGGTACAGCCCTGGTCAATATAGGAGAGAAAATCGATTATCCCGTTCTTGTAGTGAAAAACCTGTTCGGTATTTGCGCTTTTATCTAAAAGTTTGATGGTCAGCTCAGGGTTAAGGTAGGCCACCTCCCTTAGCCTGGTGGAGAGGATGTCTGCGTTGAAGGTAGTCTTCTTGAATATGGTCGGATCCGGTGTAAACGTTATCCTGGTTCCTGTCTTTTTTGTCTTGCCGACTACCTCGAGCGGACCCTTTGGTATTCCCCTTTCATAAACTTGCCTGTGAACCTTTCCATCCCGATATACCTCAGCCTCGAGCCAGTCCGAAAGAGCGTTGACTACTGAAGCTCCAACGCCGTGAAGTCCGCCCGATATCGTGTAGACCTTGCCGGAGAATTTCGCTCCTGCGTGAAGAACAGTCATAACGACTTCAAGCGCTGATATGCCGAGATCAGGGTGAGGGTCCACGGGAATACCGCGTCCGTCATCTTCTATTGATACCTGGTCAGACGCAAGCAGGGTGATCGTTATGTTGCGGCATACGCCTGCCATCGCCTCATCGATGGAGTTATCCACTATCTCTGAGACCAGATGGTGCAATCCGCGCACGCCGACGTCGCCAATGTACATGGCAGGACGGCGTCTTACTCCTTCAAGTCCTTTCAGGACTTGTATTTGCGATGCATCGTAACGTTCGTTCATTGCTTCCTCTTAGAACTGCCTGTGATAAACTTTATATCCTTGATAACCTCCCGACCCACCCTTTGATTAACGTTAAGAATGAGCTTTTTCTTAAGCGCTTTCAATTCGGTGAACCAGACTTTAGTCGGCACCGTGACATAAAGTATATCCGATTTTATACCTAATGCAACACATCTTGAGGCAATCTTAGGGCCTGCTGCGTCAGGCCAGGCTTGAACAGCTTCATAATCCTTCAGCTTGGAACCAAGTCTTGCATCCAGGAGATTCTTTGCGGCTTCTCCAAGCGTCCTAAACCTGCCTGATCGAGCCTTGTTTGACATTGAACCTTTTACCTTCGACGTTAAGCGGCGGATTTGCAGCGGCATAAAAAAGCTGCCCTTTTGATTTAACGAGGTCGAACAGAAGACGCGTGTTGTGGTCATCGAGCTCGGCCGCAACGTCATCCATGAGGTATACAGGCGTTATACCGGCAGAGATGGCGGTTTCGGTTTCGGCAAGAGCTAGTGCGAGTGCGGCAAGTCTCTGCTGACCGTATGATCCGAAAGAACGCAGCGATCGCGATTCAAGAAGAACGCGGAAGTCGTCCCTGTGGGGTCCCCTTAAGGTGAATCCCTGTTTTTTTTCGTATTCGCGGGATTGCTCAAGAAGCTCTCTGTAATCTTCTTCATCCGATACATTTGATTTGTATTCCAGCTTAAGCTCGGAGTGGGGAAGGAATCTTTTTGCCATCCGGCCGAAATGATGTAAAAAGCGCTTCCAGTACTCTTTTCTTCGAGTGGCTATCTCGCGCGCCAGCTCCGAAAGCCTGGCTTCCCATACTTTGAATTCATTGTTTCCGGCTTGTTTTTTCAGAAGGGCATTGCGATGAAGAAGGACTTTGCGGAACTCCGAGAGAAGGAATCCGTAAGTGCGTGAAAGCTTGCTAAGTGATTCGTCAAGAAAAGATCTGCGGTCTGCGGGCGAGCCGGAGACGAGACGCCTGTCGTCAAGGAGAAGTATGGAGACTGGAAGCCATCCGGAATAAAGAGAGCGTCGGGCAATCTCCCTGCGCTCGAGGAAATAGTGTTTGCGTTCGGCTGGAGAAAAGTAAACGCGAGCGGACCAAACCTGGGCTCTTTCGTTAAGGGCGCTGCCTGCGACCCTGAAATGTGTGGCGCCGAATTTTAGAATTTCAGAATCCTGAATGGTTCTGAAGCTTATGCCCCTTGCTAGGACGGCGATCGCCTCGAGCAGATTCGTCTTGCCCGCTCCGTTATGACCAAAGATAATGTTGGCGCTCTCGCTGAACCTGACGCTCTGTTCGGTGAGATTCCGATAGCCCTCAAGACTCAACTCTTCGAGCCACATATAGAAAACTGCTTTTTTTTCGAACTTGATTGCACTATATCTTTAATCATATCTATCAAAACGCACCATCAGGCATTGGGATATATCCTGCTGACGCGAATGCTATTGAAGATAATCTTACTGACCAATAATTCCCTTCAAGTCCATAATCGTTGCCTGATCGGAGACGATTACCTTCACGTCGTCGGCGAGTTTATCTACGTAAAGGTACTTAATATAGTTAGGATTTGCCCTTAGTTCGCGAGAAACTATAGCTATTGCCCTGGCTTTGCCCTCGGCTTCAATGGTTTTGCGTTCCGCCTCTTTTCTTTCCTGTAAAAGGACGTACTCCATCTTTTCTGCCTTCTGCTGAGCTATCTGTTTTTCCTCTATCGATTTCGCAAACTCCTCCGTGAACTGCACGTCCCGAAGCGCAACTCCGTCGACGAATATGCCGTCCGGCTCAAGAAGCTTTTTCAGGCGCCTCTGCACCTCATCCTGAACGGCCTCCCTCTTTCCGGAGTAGATATCCATTATGGTGTAACCGGAGACGGTGAGACGAACGGCCGAGCGAATGGTCGGCCTTACGACCTTCTCTTCGAAATCCGGGCCTATGAGCCGGTGGATATCGAAGACCTTGTTCGGGTCAAGATGGTACCAGCAGGTAAGATCGAGTCCCACTTCAAGCCCCTCTTTAGTAGGCGCCCAAAGTGCATCATCGGCATCCTTGCGACGACCTTCTTCCAACGTGCTCGACATGGTGTATTCGGTTCTTCTTAAGTCATAGAGGGAGGTTTGAGTTATCAAAGGCGGGATGAAGTTTATACCCTCGCGCGATACGCTGTATGTCTTTGGTATTATCCAGAAGATAACGAGAGCGTTCCCTACGGGAACTATTCTAATGAAGCTTATGAGGATGGCCAGAAAGAGGACGGCGACCGCGGCTGCTATATATGCCGCAGGCTTAAGCTGTCTTCTTTGCCTTGGCACCTCGGCGGAAGGCTTGCGGATAAAAAGCCTCTGAAGACGGAACCCGAAGAAAAGTATTGCGAAAAACGCTATAATAAGTATTACAACGAGAAATCCAATCATTCTTTCCTCCTAAGATACAGTTCGTTTGATTATTGAGTATAATAGCCTTCATCTTGATAAAAGTCAACAACTCCGATATCTTGCTCCTTGTGATTCGGAATGTTTTTCTACGCTTGTGTTGACACTAACTAACGTTTTGAGAACAACTCACTTGACAATGAGCAAGAGTCATCTATACTGAGGCACGGAAAAGATATGATTCGGATAAAGGCAGGGCAACTCAAGATGATCTCGCGGCGTTGCCGGATACCGCAAATCGAGGAGAGTAAATAACGATGCGGCTGGTTTTGATGTTATTGCTTATATCGGATTTTCCACACAAAGCTCAAGATAACGATTCAGACGGTTTTCCAGACGCTGCGGAACTCAAGGAGAATGCCGACCGCGAAAATTTTCGCAAGTGGTTTACAACAATAGCCTTATCAAGATATTTGAACCCGGTTGAAGAAGTCGTCGATTGTGCAGATCTTGTCCGTTACTCATATCGAGAGGCCCTGGCCAGACATGACGAAACATGGCGCTTGCGGTTTGGCGAACTCTTAAATCCCAGCATACCGGAGATTAAGGCGTTTAACTATCCCGAAGTTCCCTTTATTGGAACGGATATATTCAGGCTTGTACCCGGTGATTACAGTTCCGATGACAGGGAAAAGAAAAGATTCGGCAACTTCGCGGATGTCAAGCACCTTATGCTTTACAACGTTTTTTTCGTTTCCCGCGCCAAAAACGGCAGAGTATTGCCCGGCGATATTGCTTTCTTTACTCCCAAAGGTCATCCTTCGCATGTAATGATATATCTCGAAATAAAGGGCGAGCCGTACATGCTTTATCATACCGGGCCCGGAGTCAAGGATAAGGGGGAGATGAGGCTTGTCAGATTCGAAACACTTATGTCTCTTGACGACGAAACCTGGCGGCCCAGCGTAAAAAACGCTTCTTTCGCAGGTTTCTACAGGTTCAAGATTTTAGATTAGTTGTTTTATGAAAACCTTCCATGCCCCAAGGAGGGCAAAATGAAGTTTTTTGTCTTGTTAGCGAGTCTTACGGCCGGGCTGTTTGCCCATCCTTACATATATCTTTCAACTCCTTCCATATACACCCCGGGGTCAGCAGCCGAGATAAGACTCGAGGCCTCTGGGACCGAAGAAGTTTATATGCGTCTGTATGAGATAGACGACCCTATAGGTTTCTTCTCGAATCAAAAGAATCTGCGTTCTCCGAGAGTGGGTTCAAAGGTCAAACCGGCCAACTTTTTCATGATGATCGAGGGTCTGGCGGACCGGACGAAGCATAACACCCGCTATCTGGCAAGGGAGCTGATGAGCGAGGAAAGCCGCATATCTTTCAGGGATTTTCTCGGTCTGCCAAGGCTTGAAAAGTATGACGTGGACTCAGGCGCCGCAAAACCGGAAAGGCTCGGCAAAAACAGCATTCCGCCGCTCAAAGGTTATTCCCTGATAAGGGAGTGGAAGGTAAAATTCGAGAAGAAGAAGAAAACGGATGAAGACTACTACTACTATGACCCTTCATACCGTTACAAGGATGTTGAACTTGACCTCTCGGAATCCGGTGTATACCTCGTAGAGGCATACTACGGTAACAGGGTAGCTTATACGCCTGTGATTGTCAGCGAAATGTCCATAATAGCCAAGCAAGACCCGAAGAACGTTTACGTTTTTGCGGTCAATTCGGCAAATGGAAAACCTCGC
Source organism: bacterium (assembly GCA_012517375.1). Lineage (NCBI taxonomy): Bacteria > bacterium. Next base: position 9,417 of record JAAYVC010000070.1, read on the forward strand.
AGAGGCGTCAAGGTTCAGGTTCTCTCCGACACAAATAGAGTCGCAAGCGGAAGGACCAACGGCAAGGGCATATTCCATACTTCTTTCGACACAACCCATCTGCGCGTGCTCGCGCAGGACGGGAAGGATTTTGCCGTTGTCGACAACTACTATTATTACGATTACGATTTCGAAGGCGGCTCGGCGCCCGGAAAAAGCAACAACTTCCTTTACCTTCATACAGAAAGACCAATTTACCGTCCTGATCAAACCGTTTACTTCAAGGGCATCTTAAGGATGAAGAACAACGGATCATATCAGATGCCTCAGCAGAAGGACGCAGAGGTCGTGGTAACCGACCCCGAGGGAAACGAGATTTACCGCAGGACATTAAAAACAGACTCCTGGGGTGCGATATCGGACTCTTTGATAGTCCCCTCTTCGGGAAGACTGGGACGCTATACCCTAAGCGCCATGGTGGACAGCGTTTACCACTCGGTCCAGTTCAGGGTCGAGGAGTACCGCAAACCCGAATTCAAGGTCCAGGTGGAAACGGATAGGGAAGCCTACGTTCAAGGCGATGAGGTGAGAGTGAAAGTAGCGGCAGATTACTTCTTCGGCGCTCCCGTTGCAGGTGCTGAGGTTAAACTGAGAATCTACAGGGTAGAATACTACGATTGGTACTGGTACGGCTCGGAGTACATAGACGAACTGACCTCAGAGACCGATGAGCAGGGCAAGGCGACTTTCAGATACAGAACACCCGAGGACGGCCAGAACTACAGATATACTTTCGAGGTTCAGGTCAGGGACGAGTCAAGAAAGCAGGAATCCGGAGAAGCCTATGCCTTTGTTGCGCAATCGGGAATACTCATAGACATAATGCCCTCGAAGTACGTAGTCGAACCTGGCGAGAAGCTGGGCGTTACCATTAAAACAAGGGATATAATGAACAAGCCGGTTCAGGGCGTTGTCGATGTCGAGATATACAGGAACTACTGGGATAAGGACGACAAGCTCGTTTCGAGAAGAACAATATCCGTGGGTCCTTTGGGTAGCTCCAGTTTCGATTTCGTCCCCAAGGAAGCCGGCTCATACTATGTAAGAGCAACTGCAGAGGACGAGCGAGGAAATCAGAGTTCGGAGGAAAGATGGTTATGGGTATCATCCTATGGAAGCTCCTACTCGTGGAACACGGACGAGATGCAGATAGTATTCGACAAGGAAACCTACGAGCCTGGAGACAGGGCGGAGGTTCTCATCATAGCGCCGTACAACGACGTCCACATATTAGCCTCTATTGAGGCGGACAGGATTTATAAAGTCGACGTAGTGGAACTCAAGGGCAATACCGCGCTTCTCAAGTTCAAAGTGCAAAAGGAGTTCGTACCGAACGCGTTTCTTTCCATATCGGGCGTCTCAGACGGCGAGTTCTTCAGGCAGGAGAAGGAGTTCAAAATCGAAAGGAAGAACGAGCTTTTATCTGTCCGGATAACGCCCGACAAGAATCGATATGAACCCGGCGAAAAGGGCAAGCTCGATATACTCGTAAAGGACTCAAAGGGGAAACCCGTCAAAGCCGACCTGTCGCTAGCGGTCGTGGATGAGGCTTTGTATTCCCTTGCCGAGGAGATAGCCCCGCCTATCGAAGATTATTTCTACGGACAGCGATACAACCAGGTCTCGACCAATTAATCCGTTTACTTCTCCTTCTATGGGTATGAAGACGAGTACTCCAAACTTGAAGGCGCGGCCAGGGACAGCGTGGTTCTTGCCGCATACAAGGGCAGAGAAGAGCCCCAGGTTCGCCAGAGATTCGAGGATATGGCGTACTGGAACGCATTCGTGAGAACGGACGGCCAGGGCCGGGCTTCGGTTTCGTTCACGTACCCCGAAAACCTGACTACATGGCGCGCCACTGCAAGAGCTATTACTACGGATACAAAGGTCGGCGAATCAAGGGAAAAGACTCTCGTGACAAAGGACCTGCTCGTGCGAATAATGTCGCCGCGATTCATTACGGAAAGAGACAGTCTTGTAATACCTACTATCGTTCACAACTACACCAGGGAAACTCAGGAAGTCGAGTGTTCTTTCACAGCTTCAGGCCTTGAGCTTCTTGACCGCACGAAGCATGTCGAGACGATAGGCCCCGGAGCAAGTGCCAGGATAGACTGGCCGGTAAGGGCGACTTCTGCAGGCGACGCAACACTGGTAGCGAAAGCGATAGCAACCGATTTCTCGGACGCGATGCAGATAAAGCTTCCGGTTAATCCGCACGGAATGGAACGCAACATGGTTCTTTCCGCCTTCATGCCCGGTGCGGACGAGCGCGCTACTAGGAGCTTCAATATACCGGATGGGACGGACATGAAAACCCTGTCCGCGTCACTGACTCTCACGCCGACAATCGGCTCTGCCCTATTCGCAGGTCTTGCTTATCTTGCAGGATATCCTTACGGATGCGCTGAACAGACGATGTCGAGCTTCTTCCCCGATCTCATTGTCGCCGACCTTATAAAGGATCCCAAGCGAGGCAACCCCAAGCTTGCCGAGGAGCTTCCCAAAATGATAGAAAAGGGTCTGGCCAAGCTCTACGGCTACCAGCACTCGGACGGCGGCTGGGGCTGGTGGGAGAACGACGAAACCATGAATTACATGACCGCCTACGTCATGCACGGGCTTATATACGCTTCCGAACTCGGCTACGATATCAACCCCAAGGTCATCGAAAGGGGAACACAGTCCTTGAAGAATCTCCTGTCCGCGAAACAGGATATCAAACTCGTAGAACGGGCATACATGGTCTACGTACTTGCCCTTGCGCCAGGCGACAACGCTTCGGTTATCAGGAAAGAGCTCGCAGCAATAGAGAAGAAGGAACTCGACTCATACTCCAAGGCTCTTGTTGCCTTGACATGGCAAAGGATAGGCGACAACTCAAAAGCCCGAGCAGTTCTGGAGAGCCTCAAAAAGGACGCCATATCGGACGGCGAGATGGTTTACTGGAGCGGCACCACTCGAGGAGTGGAGTACTGGGGCGATGACCCTGTAGAGGTGACTGCTACGACCCTTAGAGCTTTCCTGGCTATCTCACCAAAGGACAACGTAATACCCAAGATAGTCTATTGGCTTTTAAGAGAGCGCCGCGGAAACCACTGGAAGTCCACTAAAGACTCTGCCCTTTCGCTGCTGGCGATTGCGGAGTTTTTGAAAATTTCTTCGGACGCCTCCCCGAACATCGAAATAGAGTTCACGCTTAACGGTCGCAAGCTGGAATCATACAGTGTAAGCGAAAAGGACCTGCTTGAATTCTCCTCTCCAATGAGGCTAAGGCTCAGCGGCGTGAACAAAGGCGACAACACGCTCAAGGTTCATAAGAAGGGCCAGGGAAATCTATTCTTCAGCATGGTATTAAGCTTCTACAGCGAGGAGGAGGGCGTCCCCGAAGGAGGCGGAGAGCTTAAGGTGCACCGCAAGTACTATAAGCTTATCCCGAGAGTGGAGAACGACCAGCTCGTATATTATAAAGAGGAGCTTAAAGGACCGATAAGGATAGGCGAACCTTTATTCGTGAAGCTTTATGTGGATTGCGAGAACGAACTTGAGTACGTGATGCTCACCGATCCCATTCCGGCAGGCTTCGATGTCGCCAAGGAACGCGACAGATTCCCTGTTAGGGACGAACGCTTCTGGGGCGGATACTACGACTATGACGATGAATGGGGTTATATGTATTCGGGAAGAGAGATACACGACGACCACGTAGCGTTCTTCATGAGCTATCTGTGGTCCGGCAAGCGAGAGCTCTCGTACGTGCTTGAACCGTACCTGCCTGGAAGCTATCATGTGATGCCGGCAAAGATATCCCTCATGTACTACCCCGACAAATGGGGCAACTCCTCCGAGTCGGTAATCACGGTAGAGGAGTAGGAGCTGGGCATTGCCTTAATGCTGGCCGTCTCTTGCGCAGTCGGCGGTTCCGGATCGTTTGACAAGGATGCTTTTGAAAAAAGGTGCTCGGTTATTGTCGGCGATAGAGGCGCCGTAGCCGTCATGGATTTGACGAGCGGCCAATTGATTGCCGCCACGAATAAGGAGCTCCTTTTCTCAAAACGCTTCCCTCCGGGTTCAATTGCGAAGATTATGACAGGCATTGCCGCTCTTGAGAACGATGCCGTTTCAGAGGATAGCTTCTTCTGCACTGGGATCGATGTTGTTGGAAAAGACACTTCTAGATGCTCTCTATTGGACGGGCACGGCTGGGTTGATTTCGACATTGCTCTGATGCAATCATGCAACTTCTATTTCCAGAATCTGACAAGGCGTCTTTCAGCGAAAGACCTGACGTCGGTCTATCTCGATATGAAGCTTGACGAAAAAGTCGGGGTCGACCTGCCGGGCGAGATCGAAAGTGTTGTTTCGGAGCCTTTATCGGATTCGGCAAAGCTCGAGTTCGCCATAGGCCAGGGAAGCTCTATCCAGTTGACTCCGGTTGCCCTTCTTTCGCTTATCTCGGGCTTCGCATCGAACGGCGCACTCTTAAAACCCAGGCTTTCGCAAGGACCTGCCGCTATCCATTCAAGAATCTGCGGAACCAAATCCCTCGCAAGAATCAGATTTCTCCTGAGGGACGTCGTTCGACGCGGAACGGCAAAACCCGCAGATATCTCATCCGTGCAGGTAGCTGGAAAAACCGGAACCTCAACGATTCTTGGAAGCTGGCTCACTCAGGGCTGGTTCGCAGGTTTTGCACCCTACGCAAACCCGGAGATAGCAGTGGTGGTATATCTCAAGCGCGGCGAAGGCAAGGACGCAGCCCGCATTGCGGGATTGGTATTCTCATCTTATTTCAGCGGTGATTATGCAAAACATTAGCATATTAACTCTCATCCTAAGCCTGAGTGTAAACATTCTTTCTTCAGAGCACCCCAGGGAGATTACGGTAATCTCACAAGGAAAAGAGACTTCAATAAAGGCAGATGGAGAATCGATGGTAGTCGACGGCGTTACCCGAACAAAGTGGCAATGCAGCAAGGATTCCTTCACTTTAATCTGGGGCTACAAACGCAGAGCGTACAAAGGAACTCTTGAGGTGACAAGCGATAAAGGCGAGCTTGTTTTGGTCAACGACGTGGATGAGGATTCATACCTCTCCTCAGTGGTTGGAGCGGAGATGCTCCCCGGCACCCCTCTGGAGGCGCTTAAGGCTCAAGCCGTTCTTTGCAGGACCTTTATCCATACCGCTACAAGACACGGAGAAGAGCAATGGGATTTTTGCGACCTTACCCACTGTCAGTCATACAAGGGTCTTGAAAGCGCAACAGCCTTGACTTCGAAAGCGGTGTCCGAGACCAGGGGTTTGATTCTCGCTTATCAGGACAAGCCGTGCCAAGTGTTCTACCATTCGACATGCGGCGGAAAAACAGCCGACGCCCGCTCGATATGGCCAGACCAGGGTGCCCCGTACCTGGTGTCGGTTACCGATGAGTACTGCAGACCATCCCCTCACAGTCAATGGCAGTATAAAGTATCTCTTGAGAATGTTGCAAAGGTTTTAGGCCTTTCAGGGGTGTCCGACGTTGAAGTGACCGGCGTATCTCCCGACTCAAGGGTTCGCGAGATTAGGGTCGTAGGCTCAGCAACCGTTCTGTACAACGGATGGGATTTCAGGGATATAATAGCAAAGCAAGAGGGCTGGGGAACGATAAAAAGTTCATGGTTTGAAATCCAGAGAGGAGGCCCGAATCTCTTATTCAAGGGCAGGGGACTCGGCCACGGAGTCGGACTCTGCCAGTGGGGGGCAAAGGGCATGGCTGAAAAGGGCAAGTCTTTCAATGAGATTCTTTCCCATTACTTTCCTGGGACTGAGGTAGAGGAATGGCGCTGAGGCTTCTTCTTATAATATTATCGGCTATATTTCAGGCAGGACGATGGAGGATAATTCTTCCAGGCGATGGAATAAACCCCCAGGAGGTCGGAAAGCTCAAGAGAGTGATCCATGCAGCGGAAAATGCGGTGCTGAATTATATCGGATTCATGAACAACGGCGATTGCATAATGAGAGTGGCTCCGTCAAGCGGAGATTTCGCGGCCTGGACTGGTTGTTCCATATGGCAGGCGGCAGCTTTGACAAATGGAGAATTGGTAATTCAACCCATTGACGTTCTTGAAAAAAGGGGAGTGCTTCAAGAGACTATTACCCACGAATACGTGCACATGACCTTAGAGGCCTACGTCGTGCCGCTGTGGTTGAATGAGGGCCTGGCCGTGCTGTGCTCGGGCCAGATAAAATCGCTGGGAACAGAGAGAAATCTTACGAAAGACCCAATGGAAATTGAGCGGCTTTTGAGAAGCCGCGACACGTTGGAGCTGAGGCTGGGTTACCTCGCTTCAGCATTGTTGACTCAAGAAACTATCAAAAAGCTGGGCCGGGACAGTCTGGCTCGTATTATTAAAGAGGAGGCTCGATGAGCAAAACCTTGAAGAGAATTATCTTGGGAGCGGGAATAACCCTCGGCGCGCTCGTAGTCGGTGCAGGCGTCGCCTACGCTTTTCTTTCAAACACCCCGAAGCTCGAACGCAAGGTTACTGTACTCGAGGAACTTCTACCCAGAGGGGCTAAAAGCTACTTGGTCGTTAATTTAGAAAAGCTCGCAAAGGTTAACCCCGGTCCCAAGTTCGCGCGGATCGCAAAGAGAATAGGACTCGCAGAGGATTTTTCGAACCAGGAGCGGTTGATTAAGATCAAGGAGCGTACTCATCTCGACCCCATGCACATCCTGGGGAAACGTTTCATTTATTCGAAATACGGCAAGAAGGAGATGCTTGTGATTACACAGCCGAGGTGGAACGTAAAGATGCTCTGGAAAACGGCTCTTTCAAAAGGAAGACGGAAGGATACGGGAGAAATCCCGTATTCAGTGCTCGATGACGGCTCCTCCTTTGCCTTTGCAGGCGATTATCTTTGGTTCGCATCCTCCGAGAAGCTTCTTCTTGAAGCTCTGGACATTGCAGCTTCCAAAACCCGAATCGAGGAACAAAGCTTCCCGGAGGACGGTTTAACGCTTGCCGCGTACGGCCTTTCACGAAATCCTGACAAGTATCTGGTTTATAAAGAGCTTTTATGGGATCTTAAGCAGGGTGATTACGGCCCCGAGTTCGTGCTGGAGATAGATAGCCCGTCCGGCATGATAGGCAGATTCATCGCCGGTTCTCAGCCAGCGCGAAGCTACGCAAGCATCCCTGATGACGCTGCAGCTTTCATAAGTCTTTCCGGTCTATCGCCATATAATGCGTGGAAGGAAGCTCAGAAATTGTCCGTGGAAGAAGATAAGATTGACGTCCTCGGTAATGAAGAAACGGAGAAGGAGTTTGCAGCGCTTGCAACCGATCTTGGCAGCGATGCGGACTTCATCGTCAAGGGCTGGAACGTTGACAAATGGTACTCTCCGCTGTCATGGATGCTGAGAATCAAGTCCTCAGCAAAGACAGGTGAAAGCCTGGAAGCTTTGACCCCATGGCTCTTCCCTACAGCCTGGGACACCACCATGGAATCTGGTGACCTTACTTACCACCACCTCGATTTCGGCGAGGACTTTGCGGGCATGGGCTGGCTTTTGTACGACGGCAGCCTCCTCTTTACGAGTGATACAGCCATGATAGGCTGGTTTTCAAAGAAGGTGTCCTCGGGAAGGACCATCTCTTCGTCAAGCGATTTCAACTCCGTAGCCTCAAGCGTAGGAATAAAGAACCCCGTGGCGTGGATAAACTGGCCCGAGTTCAGGAAGGTTTTCGTATCGTACCTCATGTACGCCGCCGACCGCACGCAAGGAATTACACCGGCTGACGTGCAGTCAAAGCTCGAGCCTCTGCTGGAAGCTATGGAGTTCAAGGCCATAGTTGCCGGACTCGACAACGACGGCGAAAAACTCGTCATTACTTTTAGGACTGCAAAATAATATTTACTAGCGGAAAGAGTTTATTCTATAAAGAACGTGACGTTCTCTTCAGGCGTACCTACCTTAATGCTAGAGAGAATGCCGTGATATTTGGTTGAAAAGGAACCATAAACCCATCTGGCTATATTTTCAGCGGTTGGCGGAGAATCCCTGAAGGGGGCGGCTTCATTCAGCATTGCATCTTGGAGCGGATAAAGAAGTTCGGCTAGCTCTTTCTTCAATTTGACGAAATCCAGACTCGCGCCCCTTTCGTCCAGCCCTTGAACACGGAAAGCGACGGTTATATGCCAGGTGTGTTCGTGGATGATTTTGTAATCATCGCCGAATCCTTCTAGCTTATGCTTGAATTTCAGAGGAACCGCAACGGAAACTTCATACATCGCGCATATTTCTTTTAAGAAGCTCCCTTGCCTTCAGAAAGAAAGCCTGGGCGCGGGGATCACGATGGTCGGGATACGTCCAGGCCATCTCTTCGCAGCTCTCGCGCAAGAAACGCAGAGTCATTTCTATCCATACACCCTTTTCAAGATACGCCCTGTGACCCGCCGGCTTTGTCGAAAGAAGCCATAAGCCGTCAAGACGGATAAATCCGGGATCGATATTGACGGTACGGCGCCCCTTTAATGTGTATGCCTTTTCAATCTCTCCAGATTGCAGCTTAAAGCTCCATAAATCAATCAGATTGCAGGGCTCGCAGAAAACTACCCATTTTCTTAGAATCCCCTCGCCCATCTCCGAATTGTAGTAGTCCGTCCAGTCGAAGGGAAACAATTCGCTCCTCAGGGCTATACTGCCGAATTTCTTTTCAAGATCCGCTTCGACACTGATGAAGTTTTCACTCTCTTTTGAAAGAAGACCGCAGATCACGAGCGCCTGAGGCTTTTCCGGCTCAAGCGTCATCATCGCCTTCCCTAGTCTTTTCGGGTTCTCGTTGGGTCGCGTCGCCTGTGTCGATTCTGTAGCCGATGGCCCGGAGCGCCTCCGGATCTACAGGCTCTGGGGATTCTTCATTTTTGTCCTCCTGGAGCAGCTCGTTCTGAGCTAACTCCTTTTCTTCGCCGCTTTCCTCAAGCGGCATAATGTCTTCTTCCTTGACTGATGGTTCCTCGAGATCGGGCAGGTCATTCAACGAATTCAACCCGAAATACTCAAGGAATCTGGGCGTTGTGCCGTAGACGAAAGGATGACCGGCCCGCTTGTCGCGGCCCTTTATCTTTATGAGCCCGCGTTCAAGAAGATTCGAGATTATGTACGAGGAATCTATTCCCCTTGTCTGGTCTATATCCGGTTTGTTGATGGGCTGACGGTGCGCGATTACTGCAAGCGTCTCAAGAGCGGCTTTTGAAAGCCTGTCGCGGCCCCGTTTCTGCAAAAGCCTTGCTACCCATGGAGAAAAGCGCGGCAAGGTGGACATCTGCCAGCCTCCTGCGACTTCGCGGATGTGAAACGCACGCCCGGTGTCATTGTAATCCCTTCTGAGTTTTTCGATGCAAGCCTTCACCTCGGACGGCGTAAGGTCCGCAGCCTTTGCAAGTCTATCGCTTGAAACAACCTCGGGTGATGCAAAAAGCAGCGCTTCTATTATCTGCCACGATTCGCTCATTCGCCCTCGCTATCTACCTGCTTGAGTTTAAGGTAGCTTCCTTTATTGTCTGTCCAGTAAATCATGCGGTGAGGCTCCTCTACCTCGTAGTAAAAATCGAAGCTGCGTCCGGCAACCGCCAGCTGGTATACGGTCTCGATGAGCTGACTCTTGAACCCGAGAGTCAGTTTGTAGCAATCAAAGTCGCCGGTGTCCGTCTTGATTCCTACGATGCCTGCGTAGTTGCATGTGCCTGTTATGACCGAACCGACGTTTGATTCAAAGAAGGCAAACTCAACGGTACGGGGATTCTCGAAAGGAAATCCGCGGAATACGTCTATCAACGTATGGCGGTCATAGAACACGCCTGCATATTTGACTTTTGTTTCAGTCGACTTCGGACCGTTTTTGACCAGGATGCCGCCCGATGTGGGTTCGATACCGAGCTGGAAGCGGCCGGAGCGGTCCTTTATGACCTGCAGGGTGGACAAATCGGACTTGCGCATCTTGCATTTAACCAGTATGCGCGTCGTGTCCAAATGCTCGTGCGTGGAGTAGTAGTAGCCGCCCATGTCGTAAACCTTGTGTATTATATCTCTCGAGGTCTTGTTCCCGTCGTCGTATCCTTTGTAGACGAGGCTCTCTCCGTTCGGACAGTGAGGATCAGAGAATCCGGCTCCGTAGAGGAGAATCGTGAGAATTAAACTCATTATTGCTTTGTTCCTTTCTTGACTGTTTCCATGAATACCGACGCAATCTCATCGAGCGATGTTTCAACAATGCTCCCTTCGGCAAGGGTGGGCGAGCCTCCTGCGCCTCCCTTGAAGCGGACAGCAACCTTCTTGAGTATATCGCCAGCAGGATAGTCTCCAGATGCGGATTTGGAGGCGAAACAAAGGATTAAGGCGCGCGCTTTGTCCGGGGTGTATAGAATTCCGACGATGCTTTCTCGCCTTGATTTCAGTGAGTCTGCTAAGAGCTTCAAGTCGTCTTTAGAAAGGCCTTCCACCCTGGCAGTAACGAATTCGATATCCTCAATCTTCTCGGCGCGGCTGAGTATCTCATCGACCAGGCTTTCTGCATACCGGCGAGCGAGCGCCTCTCTCGCTTTTACCTCGTTGGCAAGATTCTGCTTAAGTTCTTCCGCTTTCTTAACCAGTTTTTCCCGGTCTGTTCCCAAGGCGGATGAGAGTTCTCTAAGAGTGCTGCGTTGGCGCTCAATCTCGGCAAACGCCCGGTTTCCCACCAGCGCTTCTATGCGCCTTATTCCTGCGGCAACACCGGTCTCGGACGTGATGAGGAACGCTCCTGTATCGCCCGTTCGCTCAAGATGGGTTCCTCCGCACAGCTCCGCGGATATGCCCGGTATCTCGACTACCCGGACACTATCGCCGTACTTCTCGCCGAAGAACGCAAGCGCGCCCTTTTTCTGTGCCTCATCCATCGACATCTCGCTGACCGTGGAGGAGTGGTTCTCGATTATCCAGTTGTAGACTGTTTTTTCGACCTCCCTGATCTCATCTTCGGTCATGGGCGAAGGGTGGTAGAAGTCGAAGCGAAGCCTGCCTGGTTCCACGAGCGAACCCTCCTGCTTGACGTGCTCGCCCAGCGTCTTGCGCAAAGCGGCGTGCAAGAGATGCGTTGCCGTGTGGGCGCGCTCAATCTCCCTGCGGCGAGGGATATCGACGATTGCGCGGACTTTTCGACCCGAGATGTCTTTCGGATTGCCCTTGGAAAACTTGCCCTTGATTATTTGCATGCCTGCTTGATTGTAAACGGTGTTGATTACCTCCATCACGAAGCCATCGCCAGAGATTTGTCCCGAATCACCTGTCTGTCCGCCTGCCTCAGCATAGAACGGAGATTTTTCAAGCTGTATTCCCACTTCTTGCGATTTCTCGTCGTATGAGTATGAGACGACTACCGTGTCTATTTCAAACATGTCGTAGCCGACGAACTTGGACTCGGCAGTCAACTCCTTTTTCAAATCATGCTTGCCGATATCTTCGATGTACATCCTTGATTTTTCCCTCTGTCCCTCCATCGCCTGCTCGAAACCCTCGATGTCTACTTCGATTTTTTTGTGCTTCGCGAGTAGCTTGGTGAGGTCTATCGGAAACCCGAACGTGTCGTAGAGCTTGAAGGCGTCTTCGCCGGAGATAGTGCCCGATCGCGCCGCATCCTCGAACAATCTCATTCCGGATTCAAGGGTCTTAAGGAAGCGCTCCTCTTCGCCCTTAATCATGAGCGCCACCTGCTCGCGCCGCTCTTCAAGTTCGGGGTAGACGTGCCGCATCTGTTCAATCACCTGACCGGAGATGCGGTAGAGCAGGGGTTCTTCGACGCCGAATGGGTACAGCGCGCCTAGCGCTCGGCGCAAAAGCCTGCGGACAACGTAGCCCTGCTTGGTGTTGGATGGCCTGACCCCCTCGCTGATGACGTTCGTAATAGCGCGTACGTGGTCTGCAGTAATCGCCAGAGGCTCCCAGGTTTCGTCGGAGATGCGGACGCCTATCGTGCCGGCTACGGACTGCATCAAAGGCTTAAAGAGGTCGGTGTGGAAGATGGTCTGGACGTTCTCTGCGGCCATGCTCATGCGTTCGAGTCCGGCTCCCGTGTCAATGCCTCTGTATTTGAGGAACGGCCGCGAACCGTCCTCCTGCTGGTCGAACTGGGGAAAAACAAGGTTCCAGATTTCGGTGTAGCGCTCGTCTTCGTTGTGCGCAGGACCCGGACCCTGCTCGCCATCGAATTTGATGTCCCAGAAAATTTCACTCGAAGGACCGCACGCGCCGCGGCCTCCGACCGGTCCCCAGAAGTTGTCTGCATCTCCAAGGTAGACGATGCGTTCCTTCGGAAAGCCCAACTCTTCGCGCCAGAGCGATGCGGCCTCTTCGTCTGTCTCATGCACGGTAACCCAGAGACGCTCCTTGGGAAGCTTCATGAGCTTCGTGATGAACTCCCATGCGAAGGTTATGGCTTCCCGCTTCTGGTAGTCGCCGAACGAGAAGTTTCCGAGCATCTCGAAGAAGGTGTCGTGGGTGGCGTCGGTTCCGACTACATCAAGGTCGTTGAGCCTCAAGCATTTCTGCACCGATGTCGCGCGCTTGTAGGGGAGAGGGTCTATGAGTCCTGCCCACAGGGGCTTGAACTGAACCATGCCGGCGACGTTGAAGAGAATGGTGGGGTCCTTCTTGGGGACGAGAGGGGCCGAGTTGACAAGCGTATGTCCGCGTTCGGTAAAAAAGTCGAGGAACGCTTTTCTGAGTTCTCGTGAGTTCATTCAATCTCCTTTAGCGCCGCATCCGCGGCTTCCTGGGAATAGCCCCGGCGGTAAAGACCTTCTCTTATCCGTCCCCTCCTCTCAAAAAGTTCTAGTAGACCGTATCCCTTGGCATGAGCGAGCGCCCATTCCCTTGCTGAACGAATCTCATCCTCAAGATGCTCTGACCAGACCTTCCTGAAAAGCTCTGCGTCGATGCCCTTGGCTCCGAGTTCGGCAGCTATGAGCCTTTTCCCTTTGTGGGATATTGCCAGTTTGTGCCTTATCCAGACGCCCGTGAATCTTGCGTCGTCGAGCAGACGTTCCTGGATTAGACGTTCTATCTCCCTCTCGATGAGGTTTCGGTCGTAGCCTTTCTTTTTGAGACGCTCGCGCATCTCTCTCACGCTCCTGTCGCGATACCGCAGAAGCCTTAATGCCGCCTGACGCACCTCTTCTGCGGGACTTCGGGGTTTCATCTAATAAAGCTCAACCCTCACTGTCCGGAGCCGCCTCATCGGATACAGATTTTGTTATGCTGGTTTTAGCTCCGGAGAATATCTTCTCGCGAACGTCTTTATCGAGCTTTTCCTTTTTTCCCGGGTTCTCCTCAAGGAAACCGATTGCGGCATCGCGGCCCTGACCCATACGTTCGTCTCCGAGTGAGAACCATGTGCCGGATTTCTGAACGAGATCGAGGTCAACCCCTAGGTCGACCAGTTCGCCAAGATAGTTGACGCCCTTGCCGTAGAGGATATCGAACTCAGCCTGTCTGAAAGGGGGCGCCAGCTTGTTCTTGACGACCTTTACCCTCGTCCGGCTGCCTATGACCTCCTCGCCCTTCTTGATTGAAGCGATTCTGCGGATGTCGAGGCGCACTGAAGAATGGAACTTTAATGCAAGACCGCCCGGAGTAGTCTCAGGATTTCCCCACATGACTCCTATCTTCATGCGAATCTGATTGGTGAATACGGCGCATGTATTGGAGTGGGAAACGACGGCTGTGAGCTTGCGCAACGCCTGCGACATGAGCCGGGCCTGGAGACCCACGTGCGCGTCGCCCATCTCACCTTCTATCTCCGCGCGCGGGGCGAGCGCCGCCACCGAGTCGAGCACGAATATGTCTATTCCGCCGGAGCGGGTGAGAATTTCTGCGATTTCAAGGGCTTGTTCGCCCGTGTCGGGCTGGGAAATAAGGAGCTCATCGACGTTCACCCCGAGCGCCTGGGCATAAATCGGGTCGAGGGCGTGTTCGGTATCGATGAAAGCGGCCTGACCTCCCAGTTTCTGGGCGTTCGCGACCGCCTGAAGGGTGAGGGTGGTCTTACCCGAAGCCTCAGGACCGAATATCTCAATGAGTCTGCCTTTAGGGAAGCCGCCGACCCCCAGCGCTACGTCAAGCGAGAGTGAGCCGGTAGGTATTACCTGAACGCCTGAGCCTGCCGGTCTCTCGCCCAGACGCATGACAGACCCTTTGCCGAACTGCTTTTCGACCTGGCTTATTGCCGTATCGAGCGCGCGTCTGCGGTCGTCTTTTTCCAAATTCTGCTGTTTCGAGCCTTGAGTTTTAGCCATCAAAGCCTCCTTTGCCCTTCTCTCTGCCTGAGAACGGCTTCTTTAATTTTTTTTTAACTTTAAAATCTCTAATCATGACACTTCACTCTACGGTCACGCTTTTGGCAAGATTTCGCGGCTTATCCACGTCGCAACCTCGGAATACCGCCGTATGATAAGCGAGCAACTGAAGAGGTATAACCGCTACAAAAGGAAGTATGTAGTCCGGCGCCTCGGGGATGGGTATGAAGGCTGCGCTCTTTTTTGCAAGCTCGCTGTCGCCTTCGGTTCCAATGGCGATTACCTGACCTGCTCGTGCGGCAACCTCTTCGATGTTGGCGCTCATCTTTTCATAAGTTGAATCCCTTGGAGCGACAACTACAACCGGCGTCTTTGAATCGATGAGGGAGATGGGGCCGTGCTTCATCTCCCCTGCAGGATAACCTGTTGCGTGAACGTAGCTTATCTCCTTCAGTTTCAGAGCTCCTTCAAGAGCTGTCGGATAGTTGATTCCTCTGCCGAGAAATAGGCAGGAGTTGCGCTTCTGGAAACGCCTGGCAATGTCGCGAATGCGTCTATCCTGCTTCAAAACGCGGCTTATCATATCAGGCAAAGCTGAGAGATTCGTTCTGATCTCCTTCCATTCCTTTGGCTTAAGGGTCCCCCTCCTGCGGGCAATCTCAAGGCTCAAGGAAAGAAAGGCAAATATCTCGGCGGTATATGCTTTTGTTGAAGCTACACCTATCTCCGGACCAGCATGGATGTATATGGAGGAATCGGATTCACGGTCAAGGGATGTCCTTTTGACATTAAGGATTGAAAGAATCCTCAGGTCGGATTTGTTCCTTGCAGCCCTGAGTGCCGCAAGCGTATCCGCCGTTTCCCCGGACTGGCTGATGGTTATCATCAGATCGTGCTTGCCGAATACCGGTATCCGGTCGATAAGTTCCGAAGCTATCTCCACTTCCGAATGGACGTTAGTGAAACGTTCAAGGAAATACCTTCCTACAAGACCGGCATGGTAACTTGTTCCGCATGCCTGAATGAGCACGTGATTGAAGGAAGCGATTTCATCCGGATAGAATCTGTAGCCTGAACCAAGCCGTACGTCGCCGTTGCGGAAGCGCCTTTTCAGATTCTCGGCAACCACTTGTGGCTGTTCGAATATCTCCTTGCGCATGAAATGACGGTACCGGCCCTTTGAGATAGCCTTGGGCTCCAGTTCGATAGGAACAAGCTTTTTCTTCAAGAGCTCGCCCGAAAAGCTGTATATCCTAGGCTCCTTGCCTCTTTCAAGAATCACGAACTCCTTGTCCTCAAGCGCTATCATATTGTGACTTATACCGACAAGCGCAAGAGGGTCGGACGCTAGTGCAAACTCGTCCTCGCCGATGCCTGCAACAAGCGGAGAACCTACCCTTATTCCCATTAGCGTATCCGGATGCTCGCTTGAGACCGCGGCCCAGGCAAAACTGCCCTTAAGCTCGCTGACCGTTGCGATAACCGCCTTGAGAAGATCGCCCTTGTAGTTATCGGCGAAGAGATGGGGTATTATCTCGGAATCGGTGTCGGACTCGAAGGAGATGCCTTTCTCAATCAGTTTCTCCCTTAGCCCCACATAGTTTTCTATTATTCCGTTATGCACAATGGCGAATCGGGCTTCCCTATCTGTAAAAGGATGGGCGTTTCGATGCGTTACGGAGCCATGCGTTGCCCAGCGCGTGTGTCCTATACCTACCGAGCCCGATATCGGATTCTTTGATAGATAATCCTTCAGATTCTTAAGCCTGCCGACTACCTTTGAGATGCGTATCTTTCCGTTATCTACTGCAGCTATGCCGCACGAGTCGTACCCCCTGTACTCCAGACGCTCAAGCCCCACCATTATTACGGATTCAAGGTCGCGATTGCCGAGGTAACCGACTATGCCGCACATATCTTTTTAACCTCATTGAGGATCTTCTCTGAACGCTCCTTGGTGTTTGCCTCGACGATAATTCTTGTTACAGGTTCGGTGTTTGAAGGCCTAAGATGGAGCCAGAAATCCTCATCGCCGAGCCAGAGGCCGTCCCTTGTGTCCTTTTGCGCCGAAGGAAAGAGCTGCAAAACGCGCTCCCTAATGCGGGGAGAGAATTCTTTATGAAGTTTGTCTTTTTCCATGAAATATACGGGCAATGAATCAACTAGCGAAGCCAGCGAGCCGCTTCTCCGGCGAAGGCTCGCAAGTACGGTCATGGCTAAAAGGCCGTCCCTCGTCGCATTGAAAGAAGGGTATATGAACCCGCCGTTTCCTTCTCCTCCTGCCACGCCGCCCGTCTCGAGAAGCTTGTCTACGACGTGGGCTTCACCAACAGGCGTCCGGAAGATGTTAGTTTTGTACTCCTTCGCTACGTGCTCTATCAGCCTCGATGTAGACAGGTTGACTACCAAATCTGAGACGCTTTTATCGAGAGCCCAGCTTGAGCATAAAGGAACCGTGTATTCCTCGCCCGGAACCCGGCCCTGCTCGTCTACGAAGGCAAGCCTGTCGCCGTCAGGGTCGAACGCGAAGCCCGCGTCAAGCCGCTTTTCCTTGACAAGCGCGCTCAAGGCTTCCAGGTTCTCCTTCAAAGGCTCCCCTCCCCTTCCGAAGCGTCCGGTAGATTCAAAGTTGACGACGTGAACCTCGCAGTTGAGAGCTTCAAGAATCTCTTTTGCCTCAGGGCCGGCCGCACCGTTCACGGGATCAAGACCCACCCTCAGCCGGGGTTCGAAAGACTCGCTTCCAAAAAGCTCAAGAAGCTTTTTCTTGTGCAATTCCAGCGCGTTCACTTCCTTCGGTTCCTTTAATCCGGAGACCGGGATCTTACGGAATTCGAAGCCTGACGCAAAGCTTGAGAACTCGGCCATCCTTTGCGGAACAAGAAAACGGCCGGTCTCCAGAAACTTCATGCCGTTTTCATCCTGGGGATTGTGGCTCGCCGTGATGGTAATGCCTCCGTTCAGATTCAGTACCTTTGTCGCGAACACCGAAGTAGGGGTGGTAATCATGCCTCCTTTAATGACTTCACATCCGGCGGCAAGCACACCGCTAGTTACTTGAGCTTCAAGCATAACGCCCGATATCCTCGCGTCCCTGGAAATAAGCATCTTCCCCGCACCAAGGAAGCGCGCATAGGCGTTAGCGACCCTCAAGAAATCATCCGGGGTTAATTCATCGCCTATGGGTCCACGCAATCCTGAAACTGAAAACTTAGGCATAAGGAGCTATTCTAGCATTATCGCTATTATATGTCAAGTCGCATTCTTTTTTAAGTGTAGATGTATCTAAAAAACCACCCGCATTATCCGGGTCTTTAGTCTGTATTAATTCTCATCTGTTACACGGAATTCTGTTAACGTTCCTCTTCTTCCCCGTCATCAGGGGCTTCTTCTTCCCATTCATCATCCTCCTCCTCAACCTCATCGTAATCGTCAAATAGAGGACTCCTTTCAGGCAGCTCGAAGGATTCATTCTCTTCGTCTTCTATATTGACTTCCCGAACGAATTCCTCTTCGATGATTTCCGTGGAATCATCTATCTCTTCCGTCTCTGGAGCCTGTTCTTCTTCCTCTTCTTCCTCCTCCTCGTCATCCCAGTAATCGACTTCAAGAGGTTCAAGGGAAGTTATCCTTAACAGCTCTCCGCAACTCGGACACTCTACTTTATCTCCCAGCTCCCTTTTTCCAGGCACCACGAAACGTGTCTCGCATGTAGGGCATTCTACTTCTATCATTCACTACCTCCGGAATGTTCTATCGGCGCTCATTATAGGAGCAAATCTTGTTCTGTCAAGTTCTTAGACGCTCAATTCCCTCAAAAAATGCGCTGTTCGCAACTTTAAACAAACATAGAGTTAGCGTATGCTTTCCCTGCCTTGTGCCTGTTTTGAGGTACGTACTGTTGAAAATACCGATAGACAATGAAGGGAGAACTCGCACTCATACCGTCAGTGATATAAGCGCCGGGGGGTTGATTCCGGCTTTGTGCGGACTATAATAGATTAGAGTCTTTATCTAGAAAGACAGAAGTAAGGATAAATGTACGCAATGAGATTGTGGTCGAAAAGCGTGTAAAAAAGAAGGAGAACTTTTTATGAAGAAAGCTCTTGCGCTATTTATAGCAGTCTTATTTCCCCTGGCAGCAATATCGGCTGCAACCGTCAGTGGTGTAGAGCTTTGCTCTAACGAAGGAACGCTTGTTTTTAATGTTGATATGCCCGCATTTACCGTTACCCATCTGGCAAACGGCGAAACAAGAATCGAGATGGACGGTATTAATTACCGTGAACAGTTGGGTTATCCCCGTCTGCCCATGCCCACATATACGTTTGCCCTTCCGCCTGGAAGCAGACTAGAGAATGTTGAGGTCTCGGGCGTGCGTTCCGAACTGGAAGGCGAGTATCAGATAGAGGCAAGCTGGCCTTTCGTACCTCTGGGAGCATCGAATCGGCAAGTAACTGATATTTATAAGACTTACGAAGAGATTAAGGCCCGTGTTTATTCCGGCGCCGAAGGGTTTTCCGGCGTCATGGGCGAGGTGAATGCCTCAGGAGAACGCCGGGAATATTCGCTGGTTACGGTTGCATGTCATCCTTTTGCCTACGACCCCTTGACAAAAAAACTCTCCGCTGCACGCAATGTGACAATAAAAATTCACTACGCTCCGGCCGATCCCGAGCATCAGGAGTTCGTTTCCCGTTTCATCAGCAAAGGAACCCTTGATTCTGATGTTCCAGGTGAGGTATACAACAAGGATGCGGCAAGGATATGGTACAGGCCCGAAGAAAGACTGCTTGCAAATCCGCGGATGCTTATACTAACGACCAACGCCTTAAAGGACACGACAAGCCGCTACATCTACTGGCGAAAGAGCACCGGTTTTGATTTAGGCCAGGTTACCAAGGAAGAGATACTTGCGGCAAGCGCAGGTGCGGACGATCCACAGAAGATTCGCAACTGGCTGAGGGCCAACGCCGCCGACTACGACTACCTGTTCATAATCGGCAATTTCGCCGACATTCCGATGCGGATTCTTTCTCCCTTTATAAACGGAGGCACTACGGATCCTACTGTCGCCCCTATCCCCTCGGACATATACTACGGAGATCTCTCCCAGGAGGACAAGAAAGGCTGGGATAAGGATCAGGACGGATATTACGGCGAAGGACTTACCCTTGCCGGGCTGACCGACCCGCAGGACGCTCCGGATCTTGAGGCCGAGCTTCATGTCGGACGCATCAACACATCGAACCCAGCCCTGGTTCCGAAGATACTCGAAAAAATCTGGATCTTTGAAAACAACAAGACTGCGGCGTATAAAGAAGCCTCCGTTCTGGCTGGAGGAATCCTTTGGTTCCCTAACTGGAACGGATCAGGCACATCCGGGTTCGACGGCGCTTTCTACATGGAATACTTAATGAACAACGGCATAATCAAATCCTCATCCGCCACGACCCTTTACGAGCAGGAAGGCCTGCGAAAATCGAACTACACTCCGGACGTAGCGTTGACCAGGGACAATTTGAAGAATTCCTTGAAGAATAAGGACGTAGGCATCTTTGTCGAGAACAACCACGGATGGAACAAGAGCTTTGCACGATGCGTATGGTCGTCGGACGACGGAGACAACATCCCCGAAGACGCCGAGTTTTTATGGCCTGACGCGCTCACTTCATCCGATGCATTCTCCCTGACCAGGGCGACCTCGAACGTCGCGTTTCTCTTATCGTGTCTGAACGGCTATCCGGAGGACGCCAACTGTCTGGCACAAGCTCTCCTGAACTACTCAAGCGCCGCAGTTGTCGCTCATACCCGCTCCGGTCTCGGCAGACACGGCTGGACGGCGCCCTCGAGCGGAGGTATGAACAGCCTTTATACCTACCTCCTGGATAATTATCTCAAGAATTCAGGAACATACAATTACGTGATAGGAGACGCTGTTGATGCAGCAAGACTCCAGTACTTCGGCACCGATTACGGATCGAGCAGATACGTAAACAGCTATGAATTCACGCTCTTCGGCGACCCTGCCGCAAGACACATGGGCCGCGACGGCAAGCTCCCTCCTATTAATTCTGTTTCGGAGACGAAGCCTGAAGCCGTTCCCTTAGCGCTCTCGTTCGATTCGAAGCTTGGCATAAGCTTCAGCGTTCCGGCTGAGATGAGCGTAAGAGTTGAAGTGTGGGACGCTTCCGGACGCAAGGTCGAGACTCTCTTCTCCGGAACGGCTAAAGCCGGCGTAGAGACCCTGCAATGGGACAGAACCGGACTCTCGAGCGGTCCCTACTTCATAATCCTTAGTGCCGGAAACATGACCCGTTCCGTGAAAACGGTGGTTCTTAACTGATCTTATCGAATTTATTAAGGGCCGGCGCCTTGCCGGCCTTTTTTTTGATTGACAAACCTTTAAGAGGTTATATACTCTGTACAGCTTCACCGTTTACCGGTAAGCAAACCCAAGGAGAACTATAATGAGAAAAAAACGTTTATTATCCTTGGTGTTTCTGAGTGTGGCTTTTACCTTTTTCCCGCTGAAAACCAACGCAGAGGATGTTGCTCTGGTTAAGTCGGAGGGTGTTCTAACCTACTATCTCCAGATTCCGCCCTGCAAATTCGAAAGCGTTGGAGGAGGTACAACCCGAATTAGCATGGACGGTGCCGATTACGGTATCGAGCCCGGCTGCCCCAATCTCCCGACACTTGCGTATACGTTTGCCTTGCCGCCCGGAACACGGACTAAAAGTATTGAGGTTACGGGCGAGAGAACGATCCTTGACGGTTCGTGGGAGTTAGAGGTTCAGCCTTTGCCTTTACCGTTAATAGACGGTGCAAAAAACACCTTTCTCGAGTCGATGTACAAGCGTAACATCCAGGATATTTACTCATCATCCGCTGACTACCCGCAGGAGCTGGGTACGCTTTTATCAGCGGGATGCCGGAGAGAGTACTCACTTGCGACCGTTGTTCTCTACCCGTTAGCATATAACCCGGGGACAAGAAACTTTACCGAGCATCTAACCTTTGCGTGAAGATTCATTACGCTCCATTAGAGGAGGATGCCCGCGAAGAGATAGAGCGGTATATCTCCGAAGGCAGCATTTACGCCGACGTTCCTGAAAATATATACAACAAGAACCAAGCCCGGACATGGTACAGGCCCGAAGAGCGTCTTCAAGCGCAGCCCGGAATCCTTATCCTGACCACGGACGCCCTGCTTTCGAGCATAGACGGCTACATCAAGTGGCGCGAAGGCATGGGATACCTTGTGAAGGCTGCGACAAAGGAGCAGATTCTCGCATCGGGCATAACGGGTCTGGACCTGGAGGAGCAGATTCGCAACTGGCTCCGAAAGAACGCCGCCGATTACGAGTATCTCTTCATAATCGCCTCCAATGACGACATCCCCATGAGGACGATGTACGGATACGGCAATGATCCCAACCAGGACCCGGGCTGGTATTACCCTGGGGTGACCGATATCTACTACGGCGAACTCTCAAGGAACGATGCCCACTCATGGGATTCCGACGGTGACGGATACTATGGAGAAGTTCTCCCTGACGGTTCAGGCCCAACGGTCGATAATCCCGATCTAGAGATGGAGCTCCATGTAGGCAGGATAAATACGTCTGAACCCACAAAGGTAAAAAGCATACTGGACAAGATACGCAAATTTGAAACAACAAGCGATCAGGCGTATAAAAGGAATGCCGTTACGTCGGCAAGTATACCTTTTTACAAAACAACTGACGGTGAAGGTCTTGACGGCGCTATCTTCATGGAGTATCTGCAGGATGCCGAAATTCTTGACCGCGGACTCACTACCACGCTTTACGAAAAGGGCGGTGACATGCCCTCTGCCTACGATTGCGACCTTCCTGAGACGCACGAAAACCTCGTTTCGACCCTCAAGAACAACAACGTAGGCGTTTTCGTCGAATACAACCACGGCTCGCCTGTATCGTTCGCCCGTTTCATTGTTCACGACAAAAATGGTAACGGTTTCTTCGAAAGCGGCGAAGAGGAGTGGTTCGACTGCCTGACGACAGGGGATGCCTGGAATCTTAATGGTGAGCATCCAAATGTGGCATTTTTGATGTCCTGCGTTAACGGCAGACCGGAGGAAAAGCCCGTTTGCATCGCTCAGGCTTTATTGAACTACGGAAGCGTTGCCGTTGTGGCGCATACAAGGGTATCGTACTCCGGCGGTTGGCACACGCCCGCTAACGGCGGTTTCGAATGTCTGTTTTATGAGGATATAAAGGCGTTCGCGCACGACGGAATACCTATAGGCGAAGCTGTAAGCAAGGCAAGACCTGTGCTTAGAGAAAAGGAGCCGCAGTGGTTCTTCCTGAACGGCTATCCGCACGTTCTTTACGGCGACCCTGCCATGAATCTCGTTGGGGTGCCGGTCGCAGCAGCGCGGGAGCCTCTTGAGCCGCGTGTTTGCAACCCTCTCCTGTACATAAGCGATTCAAAAATTGTTACATATGATATTCCTGCAGCATCCTATATCAGGCTCGAGGTCTGGGACGTTTCAGGCCGGAAAGTGCAAACCCTTTACGAAGGGTACGCGCCTTCGGGCAAACGTTCTTGCGGGTTGAACCCGGCAGCGCTTGCTTCCGGTACGTACTTTTTGACGCTGAGATACGGCTCCCAAACCTGCATCGCAAAGACCGTTCTGGTTCATTAAGTACAGGATGAACTGTCAGGATTACTAGCCGGCATACTCAAGAGTATTGACAATCATTCCATTCAGCCTATTCTTTAGGCATGAATGCTTTGATGGTCTTTCTGGGATTAGTAACCCAGCCTCTGGCTGAAGGTGCGGACGATACTTTAAGGTTCGATGATGTTGTTGAACAAAGGCTCCACGCAGCTCTTGTTTCTTTGGACCCCTTAGCCCGGCTCAGGGCGGCATGGCTGTTGCCCGAATTCGTAGTTAGGGGCGAAACGCTCTCTTTTGCCGGCTCGCGGCCTGATCAGAACCGCTTTCAGCTCGAAGGTATTCCCCTTTATGACCCGCAGTCAGGGGACGAACTCGTCTTCCTTCCCCGCTCCATGCTTTTCGGTTGCAAGGGATTGGGGAATGAGACCGGCGCCATAACGCCGGTTCTTAATCTATCGACTCGTGCATATGAGGACGGCAAGCTCCATGCCTTTCTGGAAGCCTCCTCGCCGTTCTTTTTACCCGACGGACGGAACGGGGAAGCTGAATTACTCGCCTATGTCCCTTTGGGGCAAAAACTTACGATAGCCCTGAACGGATGCGCCATGCTCCGGGACATGCGTCCGGATTACGGTTCAGCAGGCGTAACCCGCACCCAGATGAGCGCCTATACAGGCGCCGCAACTGCGCTTCTTGCACCATCCGAGGATATACTTGTCAAGGCAAGGTTCTTGCGCTCCGAGACCCAGCGTGATATCTTTACGCCCCAGTGGATATTCAACCAGCTTTCCACCCCTGTCAGGTACTGCACGTCCGATCTGCTCTCGTTCGATTTCATCTACCGCAAGAAAACTTTTGACGTGCGCTTAACACTCTCAGGCTCCAACGGCTTCAACTGGATTGGCGGAAGAAAGGACGCCGACCTGGGGCTTTTCACAGGTTTCCAGCCGCAGGATACGACTCCTCCTTTTGCCGAGCTCAATACGGCTAACCCCTTCGGCGTCAAAGGGTTATTCTATTCCGAAGGCTCGAATCCTCGGGTTAAGGCATGGACTTCGGTATCCAACCGCGCAAAGGGCGAACTGAACGTAAAGGTCGGAGATATCAACGAGTTGCGTACGGTTCTTGAGTTCACTGTCTACAATTTTCTTTTAGACAATTCGTATTTCGGCAACAACGACAGTATCTTCGACACTTACGAGTATTCCCCAAGGTACGGCGATTTCTATTTCGCAGACAGGCTTCATTTCGGAAATTTCAGTATTGAACCCGGATTGAGCCTCATGTATCTTGAGACAGAGCAAAAGGATACAATCGTTGGCGAGGCCGGACTGGATATAAGTCTCGCTCTCACGCCCAGTGTCAAGGCGCGGGCGTCTTTCTACGGGATAGAACTCGAGGCTGGATCCGACATCGCGGCGGGACTGGTTCCATTCTTTTATTTTCTTGAGAACGCGGAAGCAAAACCCGATGCGGATACTCTGCTGCTCCTGCCAACCGACCCTCCTGCTCCGGAGAGGGCTTTCAGAGCATGGATGAATGCCACGAAGAATCTCGGAATCAACTGGACCTTCGGACTCAATCTCCTGTCAAGCATGAGTTATGATGCGCCCGGTGTCGAGTTGATGTACGATTCGACCAACACATCATTTGCAGGCATCTCTCTTGACACAAAAGGAGTCTCCTTCGCGGCTGTCCCCAGTGTGAGGTATTCTTCCGAATGGGTTTCAATAAAACTGGCGTATAGATTTTCATCGATTCAATCGACAAGCAGCGGGGTTGCAGCAGATTACGCAAGACTTCTTAAGCCGGATTCGACCGCGGGAAGACTGGAGAGATTTCCTTCGGATTCAAGGCACAAGATTACCCTTGTTGCCGAGCTGACTTCGCCTTCATCGCTCCCTTACTGGGCGCAAGAATGGCGCCTTTCACCAGGCTTCGCTCTGGCATCCGGCTTCCCTGACGAGGAGGTAGAGGATGTCGCACCCTGGTGGGCATGGCTTGAAATTACGGCAGGCCGTACACTTACACTGGGCAGGACCAAGACTACGATTACGGCCGAATTCCTGAATCCCTTCGGCTGGCAGGGTCCTCTTTTCGGAAGCGTTGGAAGAACTGACCCCTCGGAGGAGGATTTCCGGACAAGGGCGATTCTAGGAAACGCGGATTATCACTCCTCAAGGGACGCCAATCACGACGGTTACATTACTGCAGCAGAGGAGGTTGCCGCATACAAGCGGGCGCGGACGTTCTATGATGCGTGGACTCCGGGGCCTATTCCTCGAAGAAGCATCGAACTAAAGCTCGCCTTCGGCTTTTGAGGATAGTGAAGCCAGCCGCGAGGCTGGCTTCTTCTTCCCTAACCTTTTACCGACCCAAGAGGTACTATCTTAATAAAGTAAACTTACAAGCAACCTGCCCCCTGGTTCCCTGAACCGCTACCCAGTACACGCCCGCTGGAAGATCGGAGAGATCGAGTTGCACGGCGGCAGGGGAGGGGGGCGAGGAGGGCAAGGAGGGCCGTAAGCTGTGGCGGCAGGGGATTGAGTCCTCCGCTCCATCGATGGTTACGGATTTCCCGCCTGAGAGCGAGGCGGCCACTGAAACCAGGGAGTCCTCGGACACCGAGTTTATTATCTGCGCTACCTGGGGATCATACTCAATTGCTGGATAGAAAGAAACGATTGTTGCGACGACAAAGAAGACCACAATATCCTCCGTTTTTTCCTACATTAAATATAGCCCCTTTTTTAAGGTTGTCAAGCCAATTCAGAGAATATTGAACTGCGCCATGATGCAAAGGGGTTTGTGGTCGATTTTGAAAAGCTTCAGCGCACGACTACGAATCTTTGTGAAACCCGCTTTCCTGCTCCTTCAAGAGATATCCAGTATACGCCTGAGGAAAGGTCTTGGATGTCAAAGGAGAACCTGGTATCCGTGGTCGAAGGAGTGAGCATGCCGAGCGACTTAACCCTGCGTCCGGATGCGTCGTATACAAAGACTGTCAGGGTGTTGTTTGACCGGAAGTCTATGTTTAACCGAGACTTGACGAAAGGTGAAACGAGGTTGACCATTATCTCATCTAGAGGGACCTCAGGCTGCTCGGCAATGACGGTGGTCGATTCAGGCAGAACCTCTGCCTTAATTGCAGCCCATGCAAGCGCCAGCTTGACTGCGTCGGTCATGAAATCCTTGTCGAGGGTGGAGATTCTGTCGGTGATATGGTGATAGAAGGGCGTAAAATCCTCGAAGTCCTCTATCATGAGAACGGCGGGAATTTGAAGCTGCCAGAACCAGTAGTGGTCGCTGCGGTCGGTTGCATCCGATACGTGGATATCGGGCGCAAGATTCACCCCGTACGTCTCCATTAGGGATGAAAGCGTATCGCCCATATCCTGGGACTCGTCTATCCACGGACAGCAGTGCAGCTCCATCTGCGGGTTTTCATCGCCGTTGTACGCTATCATATCCATATCGAGAACGGCAATTATGTCGTCCTTCTTTTGGACCGCATCCTTTGCATAGTACTCGGATCCCCAAAGACCCTGCTCCTCGCCTGAAAAGAGTACGAGTCTTATCGTGTGCTGCCACTGGTAGGCGGAGAATATCCTTGCCGCTTCAATCACTGCCGCACATCCCGATGCGTTGTCGTCCGCTCCGGGCGTATAGGAGCCTTCTATCTCGCTTGTGGCGTCATAATGCGCGCAAAGTATGATCTGTTGTTCGTCCTTTCCCGGGATGGTGGCAACAATGTTGTTCAAATGGAACTGCTCGCCAGCATTCTCCAGGGACTCGAAAAGAAGGGCCCTTTCTGCCTCACTTACTCCTATAGGAAGCGGCCTCGGCTCCGCGAGCGATGATTTACTAGAGATGAAAGGCTGCAGCTGCGCTTCGACGCCTCTCAGTTCAAACTGCTCCCGCAGCCAGTTTGTCGCCTTTATTATATCGCCCGTGAGGGAATGCCGGGTGGTAATGGAATCCTTCTTGCCTCCGATTTTAACGCTCTTCTCTCCGCTCAAGCCCTCTATGTAATAAGAAAGAGAATCGGTGGATACCTGTTCAATTATCGAATCGACCTTGGGGTCGAACGTTGTTTCAACAGCGCCAGCCCAGAAAATCACCAGCCCGCCGAATGCAATACTCATAAGCACTTCCGGCCTCCGATGTTTTGTATTTTATCTTGAATGATAGGTTCTATTCATGCCTTGTCAACAGGCAAAAGTTCGTGCACCAGGAGATAGTTACCAGTGGTTAAAGAGGGTATTAAAGAAAGCGGGGGTCTTAAGCAGACTTAGAAAAAAAGAGCTAAAGAAGGAGAGAGGCCGCTTATCCAGCTTGCTTATAAAACGCTAGGGAGCATGAACCTCCTGCAAACAGTAAGGATGAGCATATTATGTTATCAGATGCGCAAGCCTCTGCTGGTATCCAAGGAGCTGTGAACTTCCGCCCGGCGGTTCGCAAGCGGTCGAGGCGTACGAGACCCCGGTTCATAACCCGATGGAACGATAAAGGCGAACCCCATTCCCTCGGCTGCAATCAGCTCGATGACAACTTCCTCCTCTTTCCTGTC
>JAAYVC010000071.1 GCA_012517375.1 bacterium
CCAGTCGGTATCGGCAATGACGATAGACGTACCCAATGCGAACAGCGCTAAGAATAACGCTGTGTTTACGAGACCTGCGCGTCTCATTTCTTCCTCCGCATAGTTTAATGTTAATAAAATCAGGAACCCTGTCAATCCTGCCTTGCCCTTCTTATGTTATGATTATAGTCAAAAAAAAATACCATGTCAAGTGTTTTTGCGCAAAAAAATCGGATGATGGGTCTCTTAGTCCTGATAAATTCCTTTGCTTCTTCGTACTCAAGCAAGTTATAGATTAAACGTCTAGGGAGTAAAATTACAGGAGCTTCTCAACCTTAAGCGCCCTGCAACCTTTAGCGGCTCGTAAGGGCAGGGTCTTAGGGTCAGGGGTAAGGTGTGTTACGGGTGTTACGGGCGGGGGGGCAGGTTGCTTGACTTTTTCTGCCTAATCCGTATCCTCAGCTTTAAGGAGGAAAACTTGCCAGAATACCGCGTGCTAGCAGTAAATCCAGGCTCTACTTCGACCAAGATAGCCGTATTTGACGGCGCAAAAAAGGTTTTCTCGGTAAATCTCGCGCACCCGGCTGAGGAGATAGCGAAATACCCCAAGATAATCGACCAGTACGACTTCAGGCGCAGGGCCATACTGGAGACGCTCGTAAACCAGGGTATAGCGCCCGAGAGCATCTCGGCCGTGGTGGGCAGGGGCGGGCTCCTCCGCTCCATCCCCGGAGGAACGTACAAGGTCGACGATAAGATGCTTGAGGATCTGCGGGCGGGCGTTCAGGGCGAGCACGCATCGAACCTTGGCGGACTCATCGCTCATTCGATTGCGCAACCTCTTGGAAAGCCGTCGTTTATAGTCGACCCCGTGGTCGTTGACGAACTCGAGCCCCTCGCGCGCTTCACTGGCAGACCGGAGATTAAACGCAGGAGCATATTCCACGCCCTGAACCACAAGGCGATAGCGAGGCGCGCTGCCCAGGACCTTGGCAAGAAATACGAGGATGCAAACCTTATTGTAGCGCATCTTGGCGGAGGAATCTCAATAGCGGCGCACAAGAAGGGAAAGGTCGTCGACGTAAACAACGCCCTTAACGGCGACGGGCCGATAGCGCCCGAGCGCGCCGGCACCCTGCCTGCATGGGACCTAATATGCCTCGTACTCGGTGATAAATACACGAAGGACGACTGGCGCAAGATGCTTGCAGGCAAGGGCGGCGTCATGGCGTATCTCGGAGTCAACGACATGAGGGAGGTCGAAGAGCGCGTGAAAAAAGGCGATGAGAATGCAAAAGAAATCCTCGAAGCGGTGGCTTATACATGCTCGAAGGAGATAGGCGCTCGCGCCGCGATACTGGAGGGAAAGGTCGACGCGGTGGTCTTGACAGGAGGCCTTGCCTATGATAAGCTATTCGTCGAATGGGTTTCGAAGCGTGTCGGATTCATTGCGCCGGTAAAGATTTATCCCGGTGAGGACGAGATGCAGGCTCTGGTCGAGGGCGCGTTAAGAGTTCTTTCTGGCGAGGAGAAGGCTAAAACGTACAGCGACGAGATAAAGGAGACATGATGGCTGTAAAGAAGCTCACCGAGCTTGTAGACAAGGTTAAAAGTCTGCCGAGGATGCGGGTGTCCGTAGCTGCAGGCGAGGACCCTCACACAATAGAGGCAGTCGCGCGCGGCGTCAACGAAGGCATGATCGACGCCACTCTTACCGGTGATGAAGCGAAGATTAAGGAAGTTGCAAAAAAATACAAGATAGATCCTGGGATCTTTCATATAATCCACATAAGCGACAAGACTAAGGCCGCTCAATCAGCTGTCGAAATCGTAAACGCCGGAAAGGCAGATTTTTTAATGAAGGGTCTTGTTGATTCTGCAGTTTATATGAAGGCAATTCTTGACAAGGAGAAGGGGCTTCTTCCGCCCGGCAAAACGCTCTCTCACGTAACCGTTATAGGCGTTCCAACGTATCCGAAGCTTTTGATCACGACCGACGTTGCGGTATTGATTGCGCCCGATCTTTCCCAAAAGATTGAGATGATAGGCTATGCGGTCGATATCGCTCACAGACTGGATATAGAGAAGCCGAAGGTCGCTGTAATAGCCGCTGTAGAAAAGGTCAATCCCAAGATGTGCTGCACTATGGACGCGGCGGTTCTGACCCAGATGAACAGGCGCGGCCAGATAAAGGGCTGCGTAGTAGACGGTCCTCTTGCTATGGATCTTGCAGTGTCCATGGAATCCAAGGAGATAAAAGGCGTGGATAGCGAAGTCGCGGGCGATGCCGATGTTCTCTTATTCCCCGATATCGAAGCGGGGAATGTTTTCTACAAAGCCGTAGCTCATCTGGCGGGCGGACACGTAGCCGCGATAGTGACGGGCGCGAAGGTTCCGTGCATACTGACATCGAGGGGCGACGACGAGGATTCGAAATTCTATTCCATCGCGCTTGCGGCGCTGATGGCTGGAAAACCCGTAACACACCGCCCGTAACGCACGACACGCCCTGACACGCGATCTCGGAGTGTCGAAGACGGGGGGTCCCCAAAGAAATGCTGTGCATTTTTTTGGGGTGAAGAACAATGCATAACGATTCTTTCGGGAGTAAAAGTACTCCCAAGGAGCAAGCTTATTATGAGTTTTTTTAGACGATTCAAGATACTCGGCACGGGGTCTTTTCTGCCCGAAAAGGTTCTGACCAACTTCGATTTGGAGAAAATGGTCGACACCACGGACGAATGGATAAAGACGCGTACAGGAATCGAGAAGCGCCACATTGCTTCGGCTCTTCAGGCGACGTCCGACCTCGTCATGGAAGCAGCGAAAGAGGCTTTAAAGAACGCAGGGCTTGCCGCAGCATCTCTTGGAGCCATAATCGTCGGGACCATCTCTCCCGACACGCTATTCCCATCAACGGCTTGCTGGGTTCAAAAAGGTCTCAACGTTCCAGGAATTCCCGCTTTCGATGTATCCGCGGCATGCTCAGGATTCCTTTACTCGATGGATATCGGGGCATCCATGCTTTCAACAATAGCCAAGCCGATTCTTGTCGCCGGAGCCGACATACTAACCAAGATAACGGACTGGAAGGACCGCTCATCGTGCGTGCTGTTCGGAGACGGCGCAGGCGCAGCAATAATCGCGCCGACGAACGAGGACAGGGGGTTCCTCTCATCCGTATTAGGAGCGGACGGCTCGCTCGGGGACCTTCTCATTCAGCCCGCAGGCGGTTCGCGCATGCCGGCTTCCGAGGAGACTGTTGCAAAGAATCTTCACACCATCCGTATGGAAGGCAATCCGATATTCAAGCATGCCGTTCGCACGATGGGCGACGCTGCGGAGCAAGCCCTCAATGAGGCGGGAGTGACCGCCTCGGACATCACGCTATTTGTGCCCCACCAGGCAAATATAAGGATAATCGAGTCGACATGCAAGCGCACCGGAATACCGATGGAGAAGACGCACGTGACCATCTCGTGGCACGGGAACATGTCTGCCGGAACCGTACCGGTAGCCTTCCACGATGCGGTGTCGAAAGGACTCATAAAAAGAGACGACCTTGTGCTTTTTGCCGCATTCGGAGGCGGCTTTACATGGGCGGCATCGGTGCTGAAGTACTAAGCGAAGTCAAAAGGAATCTTGCAAATGAATCGCTATAAGCGCCAAGACTTTAAGCATCTTGTGCTGCTTATAGGATATTTTTTTCAGGGGATGCGGCCTTTGAGCCGCATTATTTTTACGTAACGATGCTGGTTAATGAGATTATTAATTTTGATTCGAGCGGGCTTCGTCCGCTCAAATCAGTAAAAAGGAGGCCAGATGCTTGAGATACGCTTTCACGGTCGCGGCGGCCAGGGAACCGTTATTGCCTCCAAGGCTCTCGCCTTAGCCGTTGCTAAGGAAGGACGCTTTGTTCAAACATTTCCCGAGTACGGAGTCGAGCGCCGCGGCGCGCCTGTGGTCGCATTTACGCGTATCGATGATCATCCGATATACATACGCTCGAAGATATACGAACCCGACCATCTCGTTGTGCTGGAGCCGACCCTCATATCGGCCATTGACGTCACGGAAGGACTCAAGAAGAACGGCTGGATAATCATCAATACCGATAAAAACCCAAAGGATTTCCCCAAGTTTTCAGGCTTCAGGGTGGCCACTATCGATGCTACCACGATTGCTATAAAGTATGGACTCGGTTCAAAGGCGGCGCCCATTGTTAACACGGCTATTCTGGGCGCATTCGCCAAGATCACCGGTTTCGTCGGTCTGGATGCCGTTCGCGAGGCCGTAAAAGAGCTGTCGCCCGTAAAGCAGGAAGACAACGTCAAAGCCGCCGAGGAAGCCTACCAGACGGCCGAAGCGCCCAAGGAGTGAATATGAGTGAAGAAATCAAATGGGAACGCGAGAGTGACATGCCGCCCATGGCGATGTCCTTAGGCCGTATGACCGTCAACAAGACCGGGTCATGGCGCAACCTGAGACCTGTGGTAGACAAGGAAAAATGCATCAAGTGCGGAATCTGCTGGAAGTTCTGCCCCGATGTTTCCATAGAGATTGACGCGGAAGACTACCCGCTTGTCGTTTTGGATTTCTGCAAGGGATGCGGCATCTGCGCGGTGGAGTGTCCGAAGGACGCCATCGCAATGGTGAAGGAGGACTGATGCAGAAAGTCATAATGGGCAACCACGCCCTCTCATGGGGCGCCCTCCTCTCCAGAGCGGAGGTAATAGCCGCATACCCGATAACGCCTCAGACCGAGGTCGTAGAACTCCTCTCGAACATGTGCGCGGACGGAGACCTTAAGGCGCAGTTCATAAAGGTCGAAAGCGAGCATTCGGCTATGGCCGCTTCCATCGGCGCATCTGCGGCAGGCGCCAGAACCTTCACCGCCACCTCTGCTCAGGGCTTGGCGCTCATGCACGAAGTCCTTCACTGGGCAACGGGCGCGCGGCTGCCTATAGTCATGGGAAACATCAACCGCGCCATGGCGCCGCCCTGGACCATCTGGACGGAGCAGACTGACTCGATCTCGGAGCGCGACACGGGCTGGCTTCAGATATATACCTCCTCCATACAGGAGGTCCTCGACTCCGTGATACAGGCCTACAAGGTCGCGGAAAAGATTTACCTGCCCGTTATGGTCGTTCTTGATAGCTTCGTTCTTTCCCACACCAACGAGAACTGCGAAATCCCCGACCAGGCAAAAGTGGACGCCTATCTTCCCAGGTTCACGAACGAGTACCGGCTGAATGTGGATAAGCCCTCCGCCTACGGCGGACTCACAGGCCCTGACTGGTACTACGAGCTTCGCTACAAGATCCAGAAGGCCCAAGAACAGGCGCTTGGTCTCATAGAGGAAACCGGCAAGGAGTTTAGAGAAATCTTCGGCCGCGAATACGGTCTTGTTGAAACCTACAAACTGGACGACGCCGATACCGTGCTTGTTACATCCGCCTCCATTGCCTCAACAGCCAGACCGGTGATAGATAAGCTTCGCGAGGAAGGCCACAAGGTCGGGCTGCTTCGAATCCGCGTGTTCAGACCCTTCCCCTCCGAGCTTCTCCGAAAGCTTCTCGGAGGACGCAAGAAGCTTTTAGTGATAGACCGCAACATAAGCTTCGGTATGTCGGGAGCTTTCTACTCAGAAACCAAGGCCGCGCTATACAACGTCAAGTCGAGACCTCCCATGTGGGGCTACATTGCAGGTCTCGGCGGCCGCGACGTGCCAATGGATACAATAAAGGAGATGATTCTTACGACTATAAAGGAGGATCATCCTTCCCAGGATATCGTCTGGATAGGAGCGAAGATATGAAGTACACTATTCCAGAACGCGAGATAATGTGCTCGGGCCACAAGGCCTGCCAGGGCTGCGGGGCGACCATCGCAATGCGTTATGCGCTTAAGGCGCTCGGCCCGAGGACCATCCTTGCCATTCCTGCCTGCTGCTGGGCAGTCATTGACGGGCCGTTCCCATACTCTGCCGCAGGAGTGCCTTTATTCCACTGCGCGTTCGAGACCGCCGCGGTAACCGCATCCGGAATACGTGCAGGGCTTGACGCCAGAGGCGAAAAGGACGTAAACGTCGTGGCGTGGGCAGGCGACGGCGGAACGTTCGACATCGGCATACAGGCGCTTTCCGGCACAGTGGAGCGCAACGACAACATAATCTACTTCTGCTACGATAACGAAGCTTACATGAACACGGGCGTCCAGCGCTCCTCTTCCACCCCCTGGGGCGCCGTAACCTCTACCACGCCCGCCCGGCACTTCAAGCAGGAGCGCAAGAAGGACATGATGGCAATAATGGCCGCTCACGGGATACCCTACACCGCATCGGCGTCAATAGCTTATCCCGAGGACTTCATCAAGAAGATAGAGAAGGCTATGTCCATCCAGGGTTCAAAGTTCATTCACGTACTCGCAACTTGCCCGCCGGGATGGCGCGCTTCGCCCGATATCTCCGTCCAGCTTGCAAGACTTGCTGTTCAGACGCACGTTTTTCCGCTTTACGAAATATACGAAGGCAAATACTACAAGCTTTCGATGGACCCCCAAAAGAAGCCGATAACGGATTACATGAAGCCGCAGGGCCGTTTCCGCCATCTTACGGAAGACCAGGTCAAAGAGATGGACCGCCAGATTGACGAGCGCTACGCATGGCTGAAGGAGCTTGCCGAACGCTCGAGGCCCTGGTTTGAGAACAAAAAGTAACCTAAACTCACGATTTTTTTTAAGGGCGGCGAAGCCGCCCTTGTTTTGTTTATACGATGGAAATAATTCAGTTCTAAGTTGTCTTGAAATCGATTCTTATGTCCTTAAGTTGAATATGACTTAATCGCATTTTTGCAGCTTGACAACCAATCATCCGAAGCTATACTGATATTACTGAGAGTATTAT
This sequence comes from bacterium, assembly GCA_012517375.1. Classification (NCBI taxonomy): domain Bacteria; species bacterium. The sequence continues at coordinate 6,887 of JAAYVC010000071.1, forward strand.
TTTAAGAAAGCGGATTTTTAAAGGGCAATTTATTCAACAGGAGGATTCTGAGATAGTGGTAGGAGAATATCTTAACAGGCGTACAAGCATACTTTCAGTATATTGTTATCCATTGTTAAAAATTACAGGAGAAGGAAACCGGGATTCAGCTTTGCAGGGAGGTCGAAACAGTGCAGATTAATATGCCGGATAAACGGGTCGATGCGCTTGAGAAGAAGCTCGCAGCGCTTATAGAAAAGGCCGAAGAGACGGAGGAGACGGTTGAGATACTGAACGAGCTCGCTTTCAGCTGCTACTCGAACGACCTCGAGAGGACAAGGGAATACTCGGCAAGGGCTATTGAACTTGCCGAGAAGCTGGAGTATCCCATGGGGCAGGCAAAAGGTCACAGAACTATGGGCATATACTACTGGCTTAAGGGCGATTTTGAAAAGGCGCTTGAATGTTCCCTGAAGGCATTGGAGATATCGGAAGAGATGGGCGACGAGAACTGCCAGGCGGCAAGCTTCAACAATATGGGGCTTATATACATGAACCTCTCCAAGCCGGATCTTGCCCGCTCCAATCACATGAAAGCGGCGGATATATTCGAAAAAGTCGGCAATAGAGAGTCCCAGGGCAAGGCGCTGACCAACATAGGCGTCATCTGCGAGGCTCAGGGTGATTATAACGAAGCGCTCAAATATCTCTTAAAAAGCCTTGAACTTTACGAGGAGCTCGGCATCGAGAAAGATCTTTCCGGATGCCACTCCTACATAGGCAACTGCTACAGGGGTTTGGGAGAATACGAAAGGGCGCTCGAGCACTACCACATCGCTCTAGAGAATGCTGAAAAAAACGCAAGCAAGCTGGATACCGCAATCGCATACAAGGGAATGGGCGCGCTTTACACCAGGACGGCTGAATACGATAAGGCAGATGAGTATCTGAAGAAGGGGCTGGAACTTGCAGAGGAGATGAAGTCGAGCCATCAGGAACTCTCGATATTTCGCTTTCTGGTAGAACTTTACGAGGCAAGAAAGGATTTCCAGAACGCACTTCTTTTTTATAAAGAGATACACGAACTCGAATCGAAGATATTCTCGGAGGAAAATAAAAGGAAGATAGAGAATCTGGAGATTAAATACGAAACCGAGCAGAAGGAGAAGGAATCCCAGCTTTACAAGCTGAAGAGCGAGGAGCTTGAGCGCATGGTAGCTGAACGCACAGCCGAACTGGAAAAGGAGCTGGCTGAACGCAAGCGCGCCGAAAAGGTTCAGTCAGTTCTTTTCAACATCTCCCAGTCCTTGAGCACAAGGGATTCGCTCCATGAACTCTTTGCTGCCATCCATGCCGAGCTGAGCAAGATTCTGGAAGCCGCTAATTTCTATGTGGCTCTTTACGACGAAGCGAGCGATACGTACACGTTTCCATATGAGGTTGACGAAAAGGATATTGTCGAAGACTATACCCCGCAGCAGCTCAAGAAGTCGCTCACGGACTACGTCCGCAGGCAGGCCGAACCTCTTCTCGTCGACGAGGAGCTCCACCGTTTCCTGACAGAGCAGGGGATTGTCGAGACTGTCGGCAATCTTTCGAAGATGTGGATGGGTGTTCCATTGAAGATAGGCGGAAAAGTTATAGGAGTAGTGGTACTTCAGACTTACAAAGACGAGGTAAAATACACCTTCGACGATTTGGATATCTTTAATTTCGTAGCGGAAGCTATCTCTCTTGGCGTAGGCAGGAGAAAAGCCGAGGAGGACTTAAAGGAAAAACTCTCCGTCATTGAAAACCAACAGGGTGCGATTCTCGAGCTCTCCACGCCGGTCATAAAGATATGGGAGGGAGTGCTGGTCATCCCTTTAATAGGCGTTCTGGACTCCAGACGCGCAGAGCATCTCGCGGAGGAACTTCTTGCCGCTATCACCGCCACCCAGTCCAGGATAGCCATTATCGACATCACTGGAGTGTCGACAGTCGATTCCTCAATAGCTAACCATCTAATAAAGACGGTGGAATCAGTGAGGCTTCTCGGCGCTGGCTGTGTAGTCACTGGCATCCGGCCTGAGGTTGCGCAGTCCATCATCTATCTCGGTATTGATATAGGCCGGCTCGAAACACGTTCGACTCTAGCCGAAGGGTTGAAATGGGCGTTCAGCGTTATCGGAGGTTCAGGTGCCTGAGGCGTCGGATAAAATAAAAGAGCTGGAGAAGAATCTTCAAAAGCTGCAGAAGGAAGGGGATAATGGAATTCAAACGATAAGAGCCCTCAACGACTTGTCTTATGCTCTTACCGGGATTGATCCTGTCAAGGCGTTCGATTACGCAATGCAAGCCCTTGAACTCTCCAGGCGCATCGATCACAAGGAAGGGCAGGCAGGGAGCTTTATAAACATGGGTATTTCGCACTTCATCCGCGGGAATTTCGACCAAGCCATGGATTTATACATCGAATCCCTGAAGATCAATGAAGAGATTGGAAGCAAGGTAGGCATGGGCAATTCAAACAACAATATCGGTCTTGTGTATCTGCATACAGGCGAATATGAAAAGGCGCTGGAGTATTTGTATAAATCACTGGAGTATTACAAAGAGGGGAGCGAGAAGTATAAAATCGCCATCACCTACAATAATCTCGGAGTGACCTTAAAGAATCTGGAAAGATAAGATGAGGCAATGGAGTATAACCTCAAGGCTCTTGAAATCTATGAAAACATCGAGCAGAAACACGGAATCGCCATGGTCTACAACAATCTTGGATTCATTCATTCCGTTCGCAAGGAATATGAAAAAGCCCTTGAGTACCACCGGAAGGGAATTGAAGCAGCCACAAAGGCAGGAAACAAAAACTGGATGGCCGGCTGCTATCTTAGTGCAGGCAGTGTATACGTTGAGATGGGCAAGCACGAAAATGCACTTGAGTATCTGAGCAAAGGATTGAGCTTGGCAAAGGATTGCCAGGCCAGCGAAGCGGAGCTTGCGGTTTACGCGCAACTGACTCAGCTGTATGAGAGCATGAGGGACTACAGAAAAGCTCTTGAATACGCGAAGAAACAAAGCGAGCTCAGATCAAAGATATTCAATGAGGAGAATGAGGAGAAGATTTCCAGGCTCAAGCTGAAACATGAAAGCGACAAGAAGGAGCGGGAGGCCCAGATATACCGCCTCAAGAACGAGGAGCTAGAGAAGATGGTTTCTGATAGAACAGCCGAACTGGAAAAGGAGCTGGCAGACCGCAGGCGCATCGAGGAGGAGCTAAATGACAAGCTTGCGCTCATCGAGCGGCAGCGTTCGGCGATAGTGGAGCTATCGACGCCTGTCATACAGATCTGGGATGGAGTGCTGGTCATCCCCTTGATAGGCGTTCTGGACACCAGACGCGCAGAGCATCTCGCGGAGGAACTCCTTGCCGCTATCACCGCCACCCAGTCCAGGATAGCGATAATCGACATCACTGGAGTGTCGACAGTCGATTCCTCAATAGCCAACCATCTATTAAAGACGGTGGAATCCGTTAAGCTTCTCGGCGCCGACTGCCTAGTCACTGGCATTCGTCCCGAGGTTGCGCAGGCAATCATCCATCTTGGTATAGACATCTCGGGGCTTGAAACGCGCTCGACGCTTGCCCAGGGGCTTAAGCGGGCGTTCGCGAAGCTCAAGTAAAAGAATTCATTAGTTGCTGATGCAGTTTCGTCAGGCGGTCGCATTTGATCAACAAGGCAGAGCCTTGACTTCTTAAAAAAAGCTGAACCTATTGACAAGCCCCTTTTTTTTGCAATAATTCAATCAGCAGCATAAAAGCGGAGCGCTTCGTCTATAGTTAGCAATAAAACCAGGAGGCTAAAGATGAATAAGCGTTTTTCAGCGCTTAAAAGACTGCTCTTCCTCGCAGGTGCAGTCAGCCTTGGCATTATGATTCCGGCATCTGGGTGCAACGATCAGTATTATAGAGGAAAGGAGATTGATGTTATCATGAAAAATGACTGCATGGATCCTTTCCATTACACAACCGAGTGGGGTAAAGATAAGTTAGAAGTGGGTTATCAAGTTCAGGTTAAAACGTTCATCGAATGTCAAGTGCCTGATGAAGTGCAAACCTATACCATAACCTTCACTAGAGAAGACATCACCCTCGGTGTGCTGACAATTTCCACCAAACAGCCTGCTGCGGATCATGGAAGAGCCGTGATTACGATGAGCGAACCATCATACTTTCACCTTACGGCAACGGTAACCGAAGGCGGCGAGTTTATAACCGCCTCGTACGAAGACAAAGTTCAGAGCCAGTAAGTCGGGTTTCATCCCTGTCATTGAAGCAGGGATCCAATCGCCGGACGCCGCTAATCTGCTTGCGGAATCAATGTCCTTAACTATCCCGCTTGCAGCTCTCAGACTGACTTCATGCCGTTGATTCCTAGAAGTTATACTGCCGGCGCCGTGATTGGGTCGCTAAGTTAAGCGAAACTTACACTGTCAATATCGCATACTGTATTGAAGCCTATGACAAGCTACTTTGCCCCCGAATGGGCCTGTCTCGATGGCGTCTGCTGATTTAAGTTTTTCCAGTCCGGTGCGCTTGATTCGCACAGCAAAGGAAGTTCAAAAGTGAAGCGTACAGAAGTCATTAAGAGATTATTAAAAACGAAAAGAGGAGCGCTCGAGCGTTCCTCTTTTTCTAACCTAGGGGATTGCACATATGACGATTGCAATTTCAGTGAAGGCGGCCCCTCCTGTAAGGCCGCCTTCAAGCTAAGGCTTGGAGAATACACCACTCAAAGTACCTTAGTCTTGGCGATTGGCTCCCAGCTGCCAATCTCTCCAAGCTGCCCTCCAAATTGTCATCTTTATATAAAGCAAAGATTGTGCCAGGTTCCTACTGATTCGTAAGTTAAATCAGTTTGTAAGATGTTAAAAGTGTAATCAATTATTATTTTGTTTTTTTGTATTAAACTGCAACAAGGTGTACTGAAAAGCTACAGTTCCAATGATTATAGTCCTTCTCGCACAGGTCTTGACACCTTGTTCTAAGGACTTACAATATCCATGTCAGGTGGGCCGGGCGTTCGCTGCGTCGATTATGACGTAGAGGAAAGTCCGAACTCCACAGGGCAGGGTGCCGGTTAACTGCCGGAAGGAGCAATCCTTGAAAAGTGCCACAGAGAACAGACCGCCCAAGTGTCCGTCAAACCGGGCACCGGCAAGGGTGAAACGGCGCGGTAAGAGCGCACCGCCCTTCCGGTAACGGAAGGGGCACGGCAAACTCCACTCGGAGCAAGGCCAAGCAGCAGGCATGGATTGCCCGTCCGACGGTTGCTCCGTCTTCGTGAATAATCGTTTAAACCACGATTATTCTAAACGATTGAGGAGCAATCGTCAGCCTGCGGGTAGGCTGCAGGAGGCCCGCGGCAACGCGCTGGCCCTAGATAAATGAACGCACTCGACAGAATTCGGCTTACAGGCCCACCTGAATAAATCCCCAGAGTTTTGCATACGCAAAACTCCGGGGACCCTCTGTAACACCTTTAACACACCACTCTCTTGAAAATCCACAGGAGAGGGTAAGAGGGATGGGTCCCCAAGAAGTATGGATGGTATTTATTCATTGCTCCAAGAGTCATTATTTTTAAGACTATCCATATTCGAACTTGCCAAGGTGAACGGAGTATTTACTCGTAATTTCGTCCACGGGAAGCCGCGACGTAAAGGCTCTGCTTGCGTTGACAAGATGAATGCAGGACCTATAATCCCCTCATGGGTGTAATATATATATCAATCCTACTGGGAGGTTTTGCCCAGGATAACGTTGGAGCGCTTCTTGCGACCGATAACGTCTCTTCCAGTCTAATGCAGAATAACGGCTTTTCAGTGTCGGCAAGCGGAATACTCATCTCGAATCCTTACGGAGGCATAGTTTTCGTTGCTGAGCCGCGCTTCGCCGTAAGGCTTTCCAGTCTCTCCCTTTCTCTAGGCTATCTCTTCTCGCCGTCGAATCTTAACGGTATACCCTTATCCCTTTCTGCCTCGTGGGTGTTCAGACCCCTTGAGCGGTTTTGCGTAAGGCCCCGGGTGTCCGTTCTCGGTCCATCAGTCTTCTTTCCCGAAGACATCTATTCGACTTACAGGCTCAATCTCACTGGAGCCGCAGGCGTGGACGCCGTGTATGACCCGTTCAAGGGCGCTGTGGTAAGACCTGTGGGTTCGCTCGGCGCGACGGCAGGATATGCATGGGGGGCCATCTACTCCAGCGCGACCGATCACGAGGAGCCTCTTGATGGATTCGGCTATGCAGGTTCGGCGACGCTTGGCCTTGTCTATTCCGCAAGCAGGATGAGCGCCAGCCTTGAAGCCAGAGCGAGTTACGGAGGAAGATTTATTCCGCAGGTGACCGTTTCAATTCTATGGTAAACACTATTCTCCACCTCGGATTCTCGGCCCGTGATGCATGAGACGGATTTCAATCATGCAAGAGTATCCTAGAGGCTCCAGGTGATTACTGAAACCTCCCGCTATCTGTACTCTCCCGAGTTGCAGGTTTCCAGGCCATGCTTATTCGCTCCCTCCTTTCCTTCTGCAAAACGGTGTTTTGCGCACGCGGCATCCGGCCGCTCGCTCCCCTTGGCTTTGATGCAGGCGGTAACGATAGGGATGCCGTTTCTCAAGTTAGGGGTAGGGTCAAGACCCGTGGCAATGGGAGAGGCGCACCTATGACCTCAGTAGTAATGAACCTCTCCTTGGCTTTGATGCAGGCGGTAACGATAGGGATGCCGTTTCTCAAGTTAGGGGTAGGGTCAAGACCCGTGGCAATGGGAGAGGCGTTTACCGCCATCTCCGACGACGCAAACGCCATGTTCTGGAATCCTGCAGGCATGGGCATGATGAAGAGCTTTGAGCTTTCCGGCATGATAATGAATCTTTACGATAACGTTGTTTACGGAAGCGGCGCACTCGTCTTCCCTGTGGTGCGCAAGGGCTCTATATCAGCCGGGCTTGCCGGAGCTTACCTTTCTGCGACCGACACATTAAGGGATGAGAACGGCGTAAGTCAAGGCGCCTTTACGGTATGGGACGCGCTGGGCTCGGTCGGGGCAGGGTGGCAGGTAAAAAGCTATCTTTCGCTTGGCGCAACCGGCAAGTTTGTGGCGTCAAAGATACACACCTATCGCGCCTACTCCATTCTTGGAGATTTCGGCGTGAAGGTCAACCCAACTAAGTACCTTTATTTCGGTTTGAAGCTTGAGAATCTCGGGACACCCAGAAGTTTCATCTCCGATCTCGAGTTTCCTCCCACTACAGCGAGAGGAGGACTGGCCATGATTTTTCCCTTCAATAAAAGCCACCTGATACTCTCCTCCGATCTTATCTGGCCTATCGATGCGGCGCCGAGTCTTGCCATAGGCGGAGAGCTCAAGATTTACATAAAGCCCGAGCAGCTGGCAGGTTCATCAGGAATCAGCCTTCGCGCCGGCTACCGTTCCGGATACCATCTAGGAACTTGGGGAGGAACCAGTTTCGGCCTGGGATATGAATACGAATTGACTCCGTTAGTTCATATATCGGTGGATGCTGTATACTTTTCGTACGGTTTTCTTGGGAACTCGGACAGGCTATCTCTCGGAGTGAACTTCCGCCCCAGCTGAGCGCCTCGAATGCCGGAAGGTAGTCGCCCGAGGCGTTCCAGATGAAGAATCCGTCGGCTCCTGCGCCGAGAGAACCCAGTATCTGATTGTGGATGTAGTCGGGTCCGTAGCCGGGAGCCTTCCACGAAAAACCCTGGACGTAAGTCACCACTCGCGCACTGGAGCTTCCCAGTAGCTTGTATGCAGAACTGACGCTTTCGTAGTAGACCCAGAACTCCCTTACAGGCAGACCCCTGAAGTCCGAATCCGCGAAATGGGATGGGTAGAGCATGGGGCAGATATAGTCTACGTTTGGACCTATTCGCGATAGTTCCTGGCCCTCGCGCTTCAAAGTTCTCCATGCCGCATACCCGAATACGTCAACAGACAAGGGCGCGGAAACCTGCGACCGCATGCGCTTGAGGAACCCTTCGATGGCTTGCTCCTTTATCCTGCCTTTTGAGCCGTAGAAGACGCAGCTTGAGATGTCGCCGTCCGTAGGAAAGCGGACGTAGTCGAGCTGTATCTCGTCGAAGCCCAAATCCTCTAGCTCTTTAGCGATTGAGGCGAGGTAGTCCCACACCGACTCGTCGTAGGGGTTCATCCAGTGAGCGCCGCCTTCATCCTGCCAGAGACCGCCTCCTTGCCTTGCCACGCCGAATGCGGAGTAGTTCGAGGCAATATCGTCCTTGAAGCACACGAGTCTTGCTATCACGCGGATATTGTGCTCGTGCAGCCGTTTTAAGAGGGTGTCCACGTTTATTATGGGTCTAACCGCGCCTATGGAGAGTGCTATATCGTTTTTAGAAGGATAACGCAGCGCACCGAAGTCGTCCTTCATATCGATGACTACGGAGTTGAGGTCGCCCCTGTCTGCCGACTCTTCTATCTTTTTTATGAGCCATTCCCGGCAGGCGGACGACGGCGAAAGGTAGATTCCTCTTATATATTCCCTTGCTTCAAGCGAGCGGGCAGCCGCCGCAAGAAGCAGCGCTGCGGCAATAGTTTTTGCCGAGACGGACAATAAGCGCGTGATATTCATTGTAGATTTCGCTCCTCTCCGGTATGTTTTTTTCAAATAGCAGCCTTATCTCATCGTAACCTGCACGCTCGCCTATCATCCCGTGGCGGCCCAGCATTCTTCTCGTATACGCATCAACAACGAACAAAGGCACATTGAAGCCGTAAAGAAGGATTGAGTCCACCGTTTCATGCCCAAGTCCTTTTATTCCCAAAAACCTTTCCCGCCACAAAAGCTTCTGGGACGGTTCTATCAACAACGGCGTCTTTGCGAAGTTCTCAATAAGAAACTTGCAAAGACTCTTCAGTCTCAGGGTTTTCTGTCTGTAGTAGCCCGAGGGTCTTATGAGCTCTTCAAGCCGGCGCTGAGGCATATCGACTATTTTTTTTGAAGACTCAAGCGGCTCTTCAAGCAAGCCATTGGATTTTAGATTTTCTACTGCAAGAGCGGCGTTGCGCCAGCTCGTAGCCTGCGCGAGGAGCGCGCCGATAATGATCTCAAGCTGACTCTCGCCGGGCCACCAGCCCTGAGGTCCCCAGAATGAAAAGAGCTTTTCATAAACATTGTAAATATCCAGTCTGGGTTTTACCGCCTTTTCTTTGATGAGACCTGTTCCAGGCGTCACAAAACCTCATATCCTCGCGCGATTTTTGCGCCTGTTGATGCGTGGCAAGTGCGTCATCCTCGAAAAGAAATTAATAACCCGAAGTATCCGCTATCGTCAGGCTCATCAAGCGCCTGTCGAGGACGTAGAACTCCTCGCGCGAACCTCCCCTTAGCTTCTCCAGCCTGTGGTACTGGCATTGGGTGGTGGGTTCGGTGCCCTCGAGGAAGTACTCCATGCGCGTCTCGTTAGACGGGCAGTCGGGCGATACCAGCTGTCCGGTCAGATTGCATATGGGTCTCGAGATAATGCCCTTTGGAACCTGGAAGTTCGATTCCGGCATGCTGTCGGTCGCCGCCTTCATGAAATTGGCCCATATAGGAGCTGCGCAGGAACCGCCTCCCGCTCCGCGGTAGATAGGCTGCTTCTTGTCGAATCCGACCCATACCGCGCAAGATATATCGGGCGTGAATCCTACGAACCAGGCGTCGGTGTACTCATCGGTTGTTCCTGTCTTTCCAGCCGCCACTCTCGAAAAGCCCATGCTTCTTATTATCCTCGCAGTGCCTGCATTGATGACGCTCTGCATCATCGTGCACATGAGGAAACATGTTTGAGGGGAGAGCACCTCTTCACCCTCCTGAGGAAACCATTCCTCTATGACTTTTCCGTCTCTTGCAACGATTCGCGTTATGAATACGGGTTCTACCCTCCTTCCCTGGTTGGCAAGGGTGGCAAAGGCGGTAGCCATCTCTATAGGCGAGACCTCGACCGCACCCAGGCTTATAGAAAGAACCGGCTTTAAGGGCGACTGGATACCCATCTTGTGCGCGTAATCCACTACAACCTCAGGCCCGACATAGCGGGTTAACCGGACTGATATAAGGTTTCTGGACTGGGCAAGAGCTTCGCGCAGAGTCATAGGCCCGAAGAACTGTCTGTCCCAGTTAGCAGGAGCGTAGAGAGAGCGTCCCATGCGTACCATAACGGGTGCGTCGAACTCAACGTCGCCCGGAGTGAAGCCGTTGTCTATCGCCGCCGTGTAGACGAAAACCTTGAAGGAGGAGCCGGGCTGTCGCTTTGCCTGCACCGCGCGGTCAAAGGAGCTCTGCTTGTAATCCCTGCCGCCAACGAGCGCGAGCACTTCGCCCGTGTGGGTGTTGAGCGCAACGAGCGCTGCCTGGAGATACTTCGGCGCAGGCGTATTGTCAGTGAAGGTTACCGTATCGTAATCGGCCTTAAGAACCTTCAGCTCCTTCTCGTGCTCTATCTTTAGGATCTGGTCCTCGACGGCATTATTGGCAGCACGCTGCATATCCAGGTCAAGAGTCGTATAAATGTAGCATCCCTCCCTGTATATGAAATCGGCTCCGTACTTGCGCTCAAGGTATCTGCGGATCTCCTCCACGAAATAGGGAGCTTCGGCGGGCGGAACCTTGCGCGGAGCAAGCTCAATCTTGAAGGCGAGCGCCTCGTCTCGTTCCTCCTTGGTTATCTCCTTCTCCTCGTAAAGCGCGTTGATGAACTTGTCGCGGCGCTTCCTTACGAGTTCAGGATTATCATAGGGCAGGTGATATGCTCCGCCTTTGGGAAGAGCTGCAAGAAAGCAGAGCTCGGCCGTGTTGAGTTCGTTCAAATGCTTGTCAAAGTAGCGCTCTGCAGCTGCCTCGACGCCGTATGAACCGTGCCCGAAGTTCACCTGGTTGAGGTACATCTCTAGTATCTCGTCCTTGGAATACATCTTCTCGAGCTTTATAGCGAGAACGGCCTCCTTGACCTTTCGCATTATCGAAGATTCAAAGTTCAGGAACATATTGCGTGCGAGCTGCTGGGTAATTGAGCTAGCTCCCTCCACCACCCTCATGTAAAGCAAGTTCTTTACAAATGCGCGCATTATATCGTAGGTGCTCAAACCCCAATGGTGATAGAATCGCGGGTCCTCCACTGCGACGAATGCCTTCACGAGTTTCGGAGGCATGCTGTCTAAGGGAATGGGGTCCCGGCGCTCCTCGAAGAATTCGAATATGAGCTTTTCGTTGCGGTCGAAGACCTTTGATGTTACAGCCGGCTTGTATGCCTGCAAGGACTCAGGGTCGGGCAGGTCCTTCTCGGCGACCATGATGAGGATTAAAGCTATCCCTCCCAGAAAGGCGTAGAAGAACGCCGGTATCACGATGCCGTAAGTTATCCAATCTTTTTTAGTTATGCGCTTTGTCATCCGCTTGACCTTATCGCCAAGACCCTTCAGATCGCTCGCAATTCCGCCTTTTTTGGGTTCAATCCTGGGCGGCGGCTCAACTGAAGGCAGGTGATTACTGTTATCGTTCATAAATCTCCATCCGTCTTGTTAGACGTACTCATGACTAAATCGTTAACCTCGCTGTACTAAGTATTTCGATACTATCTAAGTCTATCCGAGAGTGGGGGAAATGTCAAGGTTTGGTGCTTTCTCAATGAGAATTTGCCCCCCTTATTAAGGGGGGGCTGGGGCTGCCGATCGGACCGAAGATATGCGATAGTTAATACTTATATGTTATGTGATACTTTTAACAGCGTAAAAACTGAATTAGATATTAATCCTCTTGACAAGAAAAAAAAAAATGACTAAAATTCGGGGGAAGGGCGTCGAGTCCCTGAGGAGCGAGCAATGAGCAGGAAGGTGCAAGGGCAGAGGGACGCCCGGAAAAAACGCACTAACTGCACAAAGTGCAGCTCCTGAATGTAAGGAGGATAAGATAAAGTGAAGAGAATAATAACGCTCGCGGCAATAATAATGGCGGTAATACCGGTAGCAGCATCGGCAAAAATAACTATCGGTGGAGGATGCACCCCTAAAACAATATACGTCAAAGGCCATCTTATAGATTTAGGCGATGGATGGTTCACTATCGAGTGCGACGGAACAGGTAGCATCAACTGCATAATTGATCTGTACTCGTCTCCATGCGAAACCCCAGTTCAGGAATACGACGGATATGCCGGAGAGGACGCCAACTACTATTACTTCAACGTGATTCAAACTACTATGACAGACTACCGGAACAATGAAAGCGGAACAATAGTGATGAGTTGGAATAAAGCCCAGCTTGATGCCGCTTTAGAGGATTATTGTGAGAGTCAATAAAGGCTTAAAAATCGCCAAGGGTTGGCTTATGCCAACCCTTGGCCTTGTGCTTCTGCTAATATCGGGCGACGCTCGACAGGTTTATGCAAAATCTATCTCGCTTGAGAAAATACAGGAGCTTTACGTGAGGGGTTTCTATTATCCAACAGGCACTATATACCAGGGCATTACAACATGGACAGAAACACCCATTGGGTACGTTCTTCGCACGCCTGCAAGGCTTTATTTCTATTCCCGTTCCCTTGATTTGATTCGTAGCGTAAGGATGGGCGAGGACGACCCCTATGGCGCAGTCTGCGCGACGCTTGTTGCCGAAAGCTTGCTTTACGTTCTTCAAGCCCAACGTATTTCAATTTTTGACATCCAGGGAAAAATTTCAAGAGAGTTGCTATACCCGCCGGATATGATGAGGGGCACAAGCCTTGCCGTCTTAGGTAATCGGATAGGGGTTGCAGGACACTACTACAGCATTTCAACTGATAAACCAGTTCCAAGGCTCTGCATATACGATACCGCACTTGAACGCGAGCCTTTCTTTTATGATGATTTCTACCCCGATTCAACGCTTTCTCATCTTTCGCGATTGAAGAACAAGATTATCCCGAGCGTCATGTGCGCTAAGTCAGGCGACTATATCGCGTTAGTCAGCACCTTCGGACCAGAGATCTTTCTTTTTACGCCCGACGGGAAGGTTCAAGCCGTAATAGTAGAGACTTCTTCTTCATACAAAGGGGCGTTCGAAACCCATCCCGATTCAATGTGGGATTATGTGAATCCCTACTACGGAATCGCAGTCCTTGATGATAGCCTTTTGGCAGTTCCGAGAAAAACAAGATTCATGCCCTATTATCTGGATATTTATAACTTAAAGGCGAGGAAGTTTGTCGAAAGAATAGAGTGCAATACTCCCATTATCGGGGCGTCCTCGGGGAAGCTTTTCTTTGCAGATTCCTTGACTGAAGATTATGCCAGGATATCGGTGTATAAGATTATTTCCGCCGGTTCCGTAAATTCCACTCCTGACTCTTTTAAGGACGTCTCTGTATGCAAAAAATGCGGTCAGCCGATAGGCAAGTATGAATATGTTAAGAGTTCTGACAACATCAAGACTATTGATGCCGGAAGACAAAGAACAGCATTGGTTCTTCCCTTTTCTTCCTTCGACCCCGACAGCTTAAGGAATTTTTGCTCTAAAACGAAAAAAAACATGTTTGTATTTGCGGCGCCCGACGTAATGGGTGGCGTTTTGATAGATACCATTTCAAGGTCTATCAGGGGAAGGCAGGATTGGCATTTGATAACCGTCGTATGTTCTTCTGAACCCGAGAAATTGGGACTCTACGTATCTGGTTTATATGGCGATATATTGATTAACAAAAACGCAGCGATACCTGATTCAACAATGGCTCTTTCCGATATGGGGCTGCCTCCTATGGCTATAGCGTTCAGCAAAGGCGGTAAGGAGTTCATCGCCGGTTACTCGTTAACGCCCAATTATGATAAAGAGAAAAAGGAATACTCGGGACTGACCTATGCCGAATTTCTCCAAAGGTGCGGAATAACAGAGTAGGGAAATAATTATTGTTAAAGGAGCGCTCACGCGCTCCTTTTTTTCGGGGTGTGCTGCAGGCTCGTCCTTCTTTTTCAGCATATTCTATTGTTTGCCAGCTTAAGA
>JAAYVC010000072.1 GCA_012517375.1 bacterium
CAACCCCCGCCTCCTGGGCCGGCCCAAGGACTTTCTCGTGACCGTCCGCGACATAGTCATTGCGGCGGGCGCCGGCTTCCTGATTCCGATTACGGGCGAGATTTTAAGGATGCCCGGCCTGCCCAAACACCCTGCAGCCGAACGAATTGATATTGACGACGAGGGAAGAATTAGCGGCCTCTTTTGATTATGAATCACTCCCCTGGGGGCAATAAAAGTAGGGGTTAATCCCGTTTAAGACCCTTAATGAGAATCATCTCCTTTACGATGATTTCATAGAGACTCAAAAGCTCTTCCTTTGTTACTGGCACCCCAAGGGCCTTGCATACGGCTAGATCGAACTTCAATCGATCAGGAAAAGGGTTAATTGGTTTATCAAGATAAGTCCACAACCTTTGCTGATTGCCTTTACGAAGTCTTTCCCTATCCCAAAACTCTTCATAACGCTCGCTGAAGTTCCTGTCGAATTGCTTTGAAAGCGCGGGAAATTCAATCTGACCATACTTTCTGAACACATTAACCAACAGATTGATGGTTTTGTCACTAGGTATTAGTCTCATTTCTTCAAGGTCGTAAAGCCTAATATCTACATACCGCCCGGTACTTTCCTCTTTCAATAAGAAGAATTGACCATGGAATATAATCGAGTTAAGAACTGCGCAGATAGCCTGTGCACGATTTGAGTTTTCTTCAAGGATCACGTTCAATTGATCAGAAGGACTAAATCTCCTTGCTGCGAAAAAGGCGAAATGGTGGTTGGCTGGGGAAAAGGGGTTAAGACGACGACTAACCGCAATGTATGATTCGATACCTTTCAATCTCTCATTTAACTCATCCCAGAATTCTTCTTTAGGCAAACTTACATCAGCGGCTTTGCAAACCCTCTCAAGATCGGTATATGGCTCCTTGACTATGTAGTCGCAAAGGAATGTCATGTCCATCTGGTTAATGCCTACAGGCGTGCGTAAGCTTTTAATAAGCTTCGATTTCGGTATTTTATATGTAGTACCCTTGAGTGTTTGCGCGCTGATTGGAGTTTTAAGGTCACTCAAAAAATGCAGAAAGGCTTGTTCAATTCTTGCGTCTTGCGTCCTGCGCGTCAGGAAAAGAATTTTTGACAGCCTACCGTAGGTGCGCAGGCCGGTTTGAAAATACTTCTCATTCGCAGGGAACGGAAGAAGTTTGTCATTGAACTTTTCCAGAAAAGCCGTAATCTTGTCCCTGAAATTAAAATCGGTTACGCCGCAGAACCACATCAAATTATTCATGCGCTCTTTGATTTCTTTAATGGGGTGGCTGTCAATATCAACCAACTCGTCGTCGCGGGTCGTGTCGCGCTTCTTTACTCCTTCGGCGATTTTCTTAATATCCCTCTGAGTTATTTTTGTCAGGTCCTTCTTGACAAGGCAAAACTTAACCTTGTGATCAGGTTCAGGTTTTTGCTTACGGGCTATTAAAAGTATGTCCCTGTATTCGGACCACTCGGAGAATCCGTAGTTATACGTCGGCTTAAGAATGTATAACGGCGTCCATTCTTCAAAGACAATCTTCCTTACTGATGCACTCTCCCGTCCTCGCAAGACATTTATAGGTATAACCCCTCCGAATGTTCCCTCTTCTTTAAGGAAAACGTCCGCAAGGCCTATAAAGTGTCCCCATAAGCCTACTTCGCCGCCAATCTTATTCTTAAACCTGTCCATTTTTTCAACAATCGCCTTAATGCCGCGTTCTATTTTAGTAAATGGAGGGTTCATGAGTATTGCGTCGAAATTGTTCAACTTGATAGCGTAAGGGTCGCCATTGACTGTCTTGGCCATGGGGGTATGTACAAAGAAACCAAGTTGTA
The DNA here is from genome assembly GCA_012517375.1 of bacterium. Taxonomy (NCBI): domain Bacteria; species bacterium. Next base: position 1,847 of record JAAYVC010000072.1, read on the forward strand.
TTCCGCCTGAATAGACGACGCCAGAAGCAAGTTCAAGACTGTTGCCCTGAATTATCTGAGTTCTTTCAATTGTCACAGCGGGGTCAATTGCGGCTATGTTTGCAGAAGTTAGGTGAACCGCGAATGGCATTATATCTGCGCCAAATAATTCCTTTTCTGCGAAGCGCCTGTGGGGGTTTCCAACTATTCCTTCCTTCTTTGACAAATGCATTTTGCAGTTATAGGCAGAGACAAGAATAGTGCCTGAACCGCAAGCAGGGTCAAAAACAGTCGCGTCGTTTTTTTCTATTGTTAAATGAGCGAGGATGTCGGCTGCGTATGGCCTTGTATAGAAAGCGGCAAGCATCTTTCTTATTTTTGAAGGCATAAGCTCGTGGAAAATACGCCCCGGCAATTCATGCTGGACCTTTTCGACCTCAAGCCCCCAGATTAATTTGAATGTGTCTTCGAGAAACTCTTTAGGGATTGCGTCAAGGACATCGATTTCATAAATGGGCCTGTAGTTTATTTCACAGACCTTGCCGAAAGCGGTTCTTAAGCCGTTATGGGTTACTGGTGTTATGGGTGTTGAAAATTTGTCCGGTTGAGCATTAACCAGCAAGCGCAAGAAAAGTATCTGATTCAGAAAAATGAATGCAGCTAGAAAATAGGCTGTAGCCTCTGCCTCGCTTGTGTGCATATGTCCCAAATCCATAAGTAAATGCTTGTCGGTAATAACACGCAGTGCCGTCTTTTCGTCGAGATGAATTCCAGCCATCATATCGGCAACTTGTTGTTGCAAGAGCGAGATAACCCTGGGGAACGGATAGTACGTACTTTGTTTACGTTCCAGCTTTAATAACACCTCTTTTATGAGGTAATCGATAACTTCGGGGAAGGGTCTGTCGGCAAGTTCATCTTTAACTAAATCTGCATCTATCATTGTAGTTACTTTTGTTCTACGCAGGGTGGATCTAATTGCAGACTCGGCTGGTTCTATCTTTCTAAATAGATCAGGTAAAAACAGGATTAGTCCGAACTTAATCCCTGAATCATCCTTGTGTCTTAAATATTGAAGTAGTGCGTCTTTTATTATCTTCGGGTTTTCACCAATTTTTACTGAAAGCAGCCAAGTACGATTTCCCAATTCAAATTGTATGTCTGGTTCAGATTGGTACATTATTTCTGAAACGGCTTGTCCGCCTTTGGAACGAATAATATCTATGAGTTCAGGGTAAAAACTACGTTCAGTGACCCTAGGGATAATCCTCATCAATAACTATATATTAACTCTCAGGGATTGTCAACCGCATCCACCTTTATGACCCCGAAAATCGCCGTTTTGTCCCACTTTTGTCCAGCTTTTGTCCATGATTCCTGACCTCGAGTGTATCATGGATAAGAAAGAATGCAGCACGATATCAATGCAGCTGTAAGATCATGTTTTTAATTAACTTAGCATGATCCCCGGCTCAAAAAGAATTGCACTTTTTATCTTTGTGCCGATGATTTGAATCCAATCTGTAAAACCCCATACTAATACTAGTGTTTTGTTTTCCAAGAAGTTGACAAATGTAGATTTATGATGTATAATTAACATTAGACTTAAGAATTCATCTTGGGGATCAACCTCTCAGCAGGAGGGCATCCCCTCCTTGTTTAAGGTGATCCCGCTTATTTTGAATATTTTAAGGAGGATTTATGAAGGATTTGGCTGAGCGCGCAGTTGAAGTAGCGCGGCTCGCCGGAGCAGACTACGCCGATGCCCGCGTTCTAACAATTCAAGACCAGTTCCTCTTTGTTGAAGACCGGTCGCCGAGAGCGATTAGGGACTTAAGCGACGCAGGCATTGGAATTAGAGTCTTAAAAAACGGCGCATGGGGATTCGCTTCCATAAGTCGTCTCGACAAACGCTCCGCTGAGAAGGTCGCAAGAGAAGCAGTAGCGGTCGCAAAAGCCTCGGCTTTGACCACAGGTCAAGAAAAGATAACTATTGTCCCTGAACCTCAACATAAGGCAAAATATGAAACCAAGGTTGAGATCGACCCCTTCGCAATACCGATTAATGAAAAGATCGCTATGCTCCTGCGTATCAATGATAAGATGCTTAAGGTAAAAGGTATTGTTAAAACAAGGGCAAACTCTCACATAACCAGACGCCACCAGTTCTTTGCTTCAACCGAGGGCTCTTCTATTGAGACTTTAATTACAACTGTAGGCGGCGACTACACAGCGGTTGCAGCCGGCAAGGGCGACAGCCAGACAAGAACATTTCAGGATCATCCGATGAACAAGGGATGGGAACACGTGCAAAGCCTTAAGCTTGAGGAGAACGCCGAGCGCATCGCGGAAGAGGCGGTAGCCAAGCTTTCTGCCGACTACCCTTCTGAAGGACCAATGGATCTTATACTGGACCCTGCGCATCTTGCCCTTACTATTCACGAATCAGTCGGTCATGCAACCGAGCTTGACAGAGTGCTTGGTTATGAAGCAAATTTCGCCGGCACGAGTTTTGTAACTCTGGACAAGAAGGAAAACGGGTTCCGGTACGGTTCTGATCTGATTCATTTTGTCGCCGATAATACACTTGAAGGCGGACTTGCTTCTACAGGATTCGACGACGAAGGCGTTCAGTGCCAGAGATGGGACATCGTTAAAGAGGGTATATTTAAGAACTACAGCTCCACTCGGGAGGTTGCCATGCGCGCTGGCTATAATCGCTCATTCGGTTCCGGCAGGGCCGATAGCTATGCCTCAATGCCCATCAACCGAATCCCAAATCTATCCCTTATGCCTGGCAAGAAAGACCTGTCACCTGAAGATCTCATGTCGGATATTAAAAAAGGGATATGGATAGAAGGCCGCGGAAGCTGGTCAATAGACCAGCGACGCCTCAATTTCCAGTTCGGCGGGGACTTGTTCTTCGAAATCAAGAATGGAAAGAAAGGCAAGATGCTGAGGGACGTGATATATCAATCCATAACGCCTGAATTCTGGGGTTCAGTGGACGGGCTGGCAGGTCCTAAGTGGTGGGAACCAAGAGGCTTACGCAACTGCGGAAAAGGCGAACCTATGCAGGTTGCACAGATGACAAACGGAGGTACGTGGGTTAGGGTTCGCAAAATACGCGTTAGCCGGGGGAAAAAATGAACAAAGACTGGCTTAAGGAAACCATCGACCTCGTCTCAAAGAGAAAGAAAGTCGAAGATGCAAGAATTCTTTTGAGCGTAGAGAATGAAAACCTTTCTCGTTTTGCAGAGAACAGAATAACCCAGAATACAACAAGACATCGAATCAACGTAAACGTCATCGCGGTAAACAAACACCGAAGAGGCATGGCCGAAACATCCGATGTTTCTTCTCGCGGAGTTCTTGCCGCTCTGAGACGGGCAGAGGCTATTGTCAAAGCGACGCCTGAAGACCCCGAGTACATAGAACTACCTCAGGGTCAACGTTACTTGAAGGTCGAAAGGTTCTGTGACAAAACGGCCAAGATATCGGTCGACGCTAAAGCCAGGGTCATTCGCGAGATTACTGCCGAGGCCGCATCTCGTAAAACCACATCGTCAGGCATCTATCGTTCCGGCGACTACGGGCTGTATATAGGCAACACACGCGGTTTGATGGCTGAACACGTGTGGACTGAGGCGGAATTCTCGATAACGGCTCAGACATCGGACTCGTCCGGTTCGGCGGTTGCCCAGGATGAAGATGTTTCAAAGATAAACCCTCAGGCTCTTGCTATTGAGGCTTTCCGGACAGAGGAACTTGGGAGAAACCCAAAAGAGGTCAAGCCAGGAATTTATAAAACCTTGATTACCGCCAGATCTGTGGCTGAACTCCTTCCCTTTGCCGTCTTTCAGATGGATAGACGGGCTGCCGATGAAGGGCGGAGCTTTTTCAAGGACAAGCTTGGTAAAAAGATAATCTCATCAAAAATAGATCTTATATCTGATCCTGCGGATGCAAGAAATCCGGGAATACCCATGGATTTATACAATGACGGTATAGCAAGAAAGAAAACTGCTTATATTGAGAAGGGTGTCCTCACCAACCTGTGGACATCCAGATACTGGGCTAAGAAACAAAAGATACCCGTTGTAACCTCCTCCTTCAACTTCTCAATGACCGGCGGCAACAAAAACCTTGACGAAATGATACGCAAGATTGATAAGGGACTTCTTGTAATGAATCTGTGGTATATTCGTTATGTAAATCCTATGGATCTTGTTCTTACAGGGACCAGCCGCGACGGTTTTTTCTGGATAGAGGACGGAAGAATCAAACATGCAGTAAAACACATGCGCTTCAACGATTCGCCGATACGCATCTTAAAGAATCCCAGCGCTTTGGGCGCACCCGAACGCAGGCAGGGTTCGATGCTTGTTCCTTCGGTTCTTGTGGACGACTTCAACTGGGCAAGCGGGACAACTTTTTAGATACCTAGAACAAGGTGTTTTTAGGCTTTTAATCCAGACTTAATCGCTGATCTGTCTCTTAAATTTGCTCTTTGTAGCAAGACATATCCTCACAAGCATAAGCATTACCGGGACTTCGATCAAAACACCAACTACGGTAGCCAATGCTGCACCTGAGGAAAGTCCGAAAAGCATGGTTGCCGTTGCTATTGCGACCTCGAAGTGGTTGGACGCTCCTATCATGGCCGAAGGCGCCGCATCCTCGTAGGAAAGCTTGAGGAGCCTTGCCCCGGCATAACCCAGCCAGAAGATGAGATTGGTTTGGACAAAGAGGGGGATGGCTATCCAGAGGATAGTGAGCGGGTTCGAGATTATGACGTCACCCTTGAAGCTGAACAAGAGAACGAGTGTCGCAAGCAGGGCGGTGATGGTTACGGGCGTGAGGAAGGGTAGGAAGCGAGTCTTGAACCAATCTATACCCTTTGCCTTGATTATCCAGCGCCGCGAGAAGTAGCCGGCGATAAGAGGAAGGGCGACGTAGATTCCAATGGAGAGGAGGAGGGCCTGCCAGGGAACAGGTAGACGACCAACACCCAAAAGTAGCCCGCCCAAAGGTCCGTAGAGCACGAGCATTGAGAGCGAGTTGATTGCGACCATCACGAGCGTGTGGCCGTCGTTGCCGCGCGCGAGGTATCCCCAAACGAGCACCATTGCCGTGCATGGAGCGATGCCGAGAAGGATAGCGCCTGCCAGATAGCTTCGCCATAAGGGAACCGCGAGCATCTTTGCCCCGTTCACGAGAACGACCTTGCCTGCGCCGTATGACGCGCCGAGTGCGAGATTTTGCCCAAGGGGCATCTTTACGTAGTCGAGGGCGTCAGGACCGATGAGACCCCTGAAGATAACCCCCAGAAAGAGCATTGCTATTGCATACATGGTGAAAGGCTTTATAGCCCAGTTCAGAACGAGCGTGAGCGTGACCGGCTTTATGCTTCTGCCCGCTTTGAGGACCTCTGCGAAATCAATCTTGACCATGATAGGATACATCATAAAAAAAAGACAGACGGCAATTGGAATGGATATTACAGGCGCTTCGTTGACGTATATGGAAAGCCCGTCAAGGAAGCGAGCGACGCCCGGAGCAAGCTTTCCGAGACCGATCCCGGCACCGATGCAGAGTAGAACCCAGAGGGTCAGGTAGCGTTCGAAAAACCCCAGACCTCTTCCCTTGTTTTGCACTTTATCGGAGGAGCTCATCTTGCCTTCTTTTCCCGTCCTTTACTGCGCCTCTTTGATGAGCTTTTCGACTTCTTGTGCGGTCGGCACCCTGCCTTCAAGTACCTTTTTATCGTTGATGAACACAGCAGGCGTGAACATGACCCCGCGCTTTATCATCTCGTTCATGTCCTTGACGTGGCTCAAATCGGCTGCCACGTTCATCTCGGAAAGAGCGCGCATGAAAAGCTCCTCTGTTTTTTTGCACTTCGGACATCCTGCACCGAAGACCTCTATCTTAAGCATGATCGACTCCTTTTTATCGATTCATTATATTCTGCTACCTTTCGTCTCATGGACGAAAGGAGCATTTATCTACACTCCCAAGTAAACGAAGTAAAGCCCTACTCCGAAAAGAAGTATCCCAGCGACAAGCTTCACGATGCGGTTGACCTTCTCGGTCTTTTCAGAAGAGATAAGCTTCTGCGCGAATGCGGTTGATACGCCTGCGGCGAATATGAGAATCCAGTGTCCGACAGAGTAGGTAAGCAAAAGCCCCATGCCGTAAACTACGTTCTTCGTGGTCGCGGCGAATGCGAGGATGAGGGCGAGTATAGGCGCGGCGCAGGGCGATGATGCGATGCCGAAAAGAAGCCCGAAAAGAAGCGCGCCCCAGAGTCCCGTTTTGCGAACCTTTATCTTCTTGAGCCATGGAAGGTCGAACTTGAGAAGGCCTACGAGGTTGAGACCGACGAGGAATGCGGCTCCTGCGAGCACGAAGTACCACACCTTGCCCTGCAGGCCGAACATCCCGCCCACGTAGGCGGCAATGCCACCCAAAACGACGAAGGTAATTGTAAGACCAAGGACGAACATGAGGCTGTAGATGACGGCTTTCTTGGTTGAGCCCCCGGCGTACCCGCCGACGTAGCCGATGGAAAGAGGAATAAGCGCAAGCACGCAGGGCGAAAGGGAGGAAATTATCCCGCCAAGGAAAACGCCCGCGAACGCAAGCAGCGGAGCGCTATTTATCCACTGTTCGACGTTTCCAAGCAATCCGTTCATCTACTTAACGCCCATCCTTGTTAACTGAGCGATTATGGAATCCTTCTCCATGAAACCTATATGGCGTCCGACCTCCAAGCCCCTGGCATCGTAGAATATCTGTGTAGGAATCATCTGAATACCCACCTTGCGAGCAAGTTCGTAGTACTCGTCGAGGTCCAGCACGAGCACCTCGACCCTGCCCGCATACTCTTGTTTTAGTTCTGCAAGGATGGGCGCCATCTTTTTGCACGGGATGCAGGTTCCGCGTCCAAAGTCCACGAGCACGGGCCTGCCTGTTGCTACGGCCTTGCTGATCGGGTCTGTTGCAACAGGTTCCACTTTCTTTGGGGTGGTGTCTTTGGGTGCGACTTGCGGCATAGGGATGGTATCTTTATTTACGCGAGGTGTATCTACTGTTGGAATTGTGTCTTTCGAGACAATCGAGAGAGTGTCTTTTGCGAGGGTATCGGTGAGTGGCCCTTGAGAAGCTTTGTCCTGGTTTTTCTTTACGAGGATTACTCCTGTCACGGCTGCGGCCAGGGCGACAAGAACGACGATCAGGATAAGCAAGGTTTTCTTGTTCATCTCACTTCTCTCCTTTTTTATGATTTTGCGATAGCTCCAAAAAGCCATCCTGTTAATGTTGCCATAACGACGACAAGCCCGATATACGTCAGCGCGCGCTTGAAGCCCATTATCTTCGTGATGACTATCATGCTTGGCAGCGAGAGCGCCGGTCCCGCCAAAAGCAGCGCGAGCGCCGGTCCCTTGCCCATGCCCATCTCTAAAAACGCCTTGAGGATTGGCACCTCGGTCAGGGTGGCGAAGTACATGAGCGCGCCGAACAGCGATGCGATAAAATTCGCGAGGATTCCGTTTCCGCCCACGAGCGCGGCTATCCATGCATCCGGGACGAGAAACTTGAGCATCCCTGCGACGAAGACCCCGCCAAGCAGCCACGGAAATACGAGCTTGACGAACCGCCAGGTTTCGAGCATCCAGTGTTTGGTTTCTTCCTTTGAGAACCAGATAATGGTTGTGACGACCACGGCTGCAAGAGAGAGAGCCGCCGGTATCCACGCAAGCCAGTATCCAAGGGGCCCGGATAACCCGATGAGCTTTTGAACCCAGCCCTGTCCTGCGGCGAGTACGAGAAGGGCGACGAGGAGCGCGAAAAATACAGCGGTTTTCCACAAGGGACGGAGTTGCTCCTCCTTCTCGAAATCGAAAGCGTGCTCGTCAGTGGGAGGGGGTTCGCGGCGCTGCCAGACCGCGGCCATTATTAGCCCGATGACCACTGAAAATATGACCGCACCGATGACGCGGGCAATGCCAAGGTCCCATCCGAGAAGGCGGGCAGAGTAGACGATAGCAAGCACGTTTATTGCAGGGCCCGAGTAAAGAAATGCCGTTGCGGGACCTATTCCCGCGCCCCTCTTGTAGATTCCGCCGAACAGTGGTAACACAGTGCACGAACAGACCGCCAGTATGGTTCCCGATACGGAGGCGACCCCGTAGGAAAGAACCTTAGGAGATTTGGGTCCGAAGTATTTGAGTACAGCTTTCTGAGAAAGGAAAACGGCTATTGCGCCTGCGATGAAGAAGGCGGGCACAAGGCAAGTAAGAACGTGAGCGGAGAGATATTCGAGAAGCGCGAGCAGTCCGCTCCTGACCAAATGCCACACAAACTGCATCAGGGCTTCTCCCTTAGCGGGCAACGCCTGCCCGGGGGCTTGTTAGATTCAAGAAGGTCAGCCGCCCTCATACTGTCGGTCGAGACTTCCGAATTCTTCTTTGCTTCCTCCTCAAGGTAGTCTCGGAGCGAGCGCGGCAGTTCGGGTGATGCTTTGTAAAAGACCCACCTTCCTTCGCGCCGCTCCACGATGACCTCGGCATCCCACAACACCCTGAGGGCGTGAGAGATTCTGGACTGTTCCATGCCTAATATTGATTCCAATTCGCAAACGCACAGTTCATGCTTCATGAGCAAAAGCGTGATACGAAGCCTTGTAGGCTCGGATAGAGCGTTGAAAAACTTGAGTGCTTGTTTCATTAATATGACTATATGAACATTTATTCATTTGTCAAGGAGATCATTTATTCATATGAACTTCCGTGTCTACGACGTCAGAGGATCACAGAACGACTAATGGCTATCTAGTATTGCTTAACAATCTCGCAGCCAGGAACGGCTTTTTTAACAGATTCAATACCTTCATCAGTTACTGTAGTTCCGCTTAGATCGAGGAGCCGCAGATTTTTCAAAGTCTCGATATGGACTAACCCCTTATCAGTAATGCCTGTTGAGACAAGATTGAGTATCTTGAGGTTTACGAGAGATTGAATGTATTCCAGTCCCTCATCGGTCACGTATGTCGATGAGATATCCAGATGTTGTAAGGTGGATAATCCTGAGAGATATGCTATACCTGTATCAGTCAAATGCCCGGGGCCTCCCCCGCCGATGGAGAGAGACTTAAGACACTCGAGGTTCGTTAATGGCTTTACATCTTCGTCATTGATTTCGGTTCCTGTTAAATCAAGCTCCTTAAGATTTGTCATCCGGCTGATCAAACTAAAGTCATCTCCATACACTCCGGAATACGGAAGGGATAACCTTTCGAGCTTGTTTGATTGTGAAAGGTACTCAAAGACTTCATCTGCAATCTCAGCCTGGATTATCGTCAACTCAACAAGATTCGGAAGACTTGCTAAAAGGTCCGACCATCCTGTATCGCAGACCTCCCAGTAGCGGGTCAGGGATTGAAGCTGTTTGTGACCGGAAAGAGCAAAAAGCTCCGAGTCGGAAACCGAGGCTATGACTAATGCGCGAAGATTTGGAAGATTTCTTATAAGCTTCATGGAGCCTTCCGGTATAACCGTAACGGAGAAATCGAGTTCTCTCAACCCGCTGCATCTTGAGATATCTGCAATCTGGCCTTCGGAAAGGGAGCCTGCCGCGAAGTATATTCCTTTTAATTCTTTGCACTTAGCCAGTATGCTTAGATCAAGTTCAGGATCATCAATCGGACAGCCAAAAGTCAGCGTCGCAAGGTTAGGAAATCTCGATAGCGTGTTGAGATTGTATGGAAAAACCATTGCACAGGTAATTCTATCTGCATCCTCGACGGAACAGCTGTCAGGATCTTGAAGATTGACGCCTACCTGTACACCGTTGACGAAAAGTCCCTTCTCGTCAATTCTGTAGTTGAGGCTCGATTCGCCAGCCCACGGGTATGTGTAAGCTTCGCCAGTACTTGAATAGAGCTTTATAAACGTTGCATCTAGGTTTAAGGCCCTGATGTCCAGTTCTTTACAGAACTTCCCTTCTTGAGTAATGGCTAAATTATCCTGAGAAGACAAAAAGGTTACCGCAGTAAAAAGCATTCCTGATGCAAAAATGAACTTCACTATTCTCCTCCTTATTTGAGTCTTATCTTAATTGTTTCAAGATGACTTGTCAATGTTAAGACAAATAAGCTGCCTTGTTTTTTGGGATTAGCTGTATGATAGTACTATCTTTTTAATCTTCTTGACAACCGTAAATTCTTACCTATTCTATAGGTGGATATGTTGCTGCAGGATACTTTCGGGGAGTTCGACTCCACTCAGAGACTCAAAAATTTGATTCAGCTAATATGTCAACTGACAGGGACTTATGAAGTCTTACTGAAGGCGGAAAGCGGGGAAGAAGGAATACTGCATTGTTCCAACGGGACGATAAGGAATGCCGCATATCGAAATCTTTCGGGGATGGAAGCGCTATCAATAATAATAAAATGGTCCAAGGGTAAATACTGGCTTGAGGAACTGCCCGTACTGCCCGTAAGAACGATACATGAACCACTTGAGAAGGTGCTCTCCGATGCAGAAAGAATCGCAGCCTCTAAAGCAAACGAGATAATCGTCCCAGCAACCGATCTTGAGACATCCGAGGGAAAACTCGGCCAAAAGGATAGCTCTGCCAAGGTAACTGAAAAACCAATATCCGATGAGAGAAAAGAACCCGCTACGGTAATAAAAACTGAAAAGGAGGAGCAAAAATTCGTACCGCTCACAAAACCTGAAGAGAGTCGACCGCTTCCTGCCAGCGCTGAGTCCGTTGCTTCTAAGGATAAATTTGTCAAGGATGACACCATCCTGAAAGAATTAACCTCTATAAGCGGGATCAAAGGGATTATAATGGCTTCGATGGATGGGACACTTCTTAAAATGCATGGAACCGAATCCGGGGCTGGAGCGGCTCAACTGCTGGCTTTACTCGGTGAAGCATTGGAGCAGACCGGAGAGGTCTTTGAAAAGGGCAAGCTTATCCACGGTTCTATCGAGTTCGCCGACAAAAAAATTCTTCTCCATCCGTTCCAGAACAATTATATTGGCTCGGAGATTGATCTTGAAACCTCATCGCAGATTGTGGGCTCAGAGATAGAGAAACTTCTAGAAAAGGGAAAGCAGCTATGAAGGAGCTTCTAGTCTCGCTTCATTCCGTTTCGGGCGTTGAAGGCACAATGCTTTGCGATTATGATGGCAATGTCGTTTGCCATACATTCTCCGATAGTGTAGACGAAGACGCTGTGTCGCGAATAGCGTACGCTTTCAGTCTTGGTATCCAGGGTAAATGGGGAAAACCTCAAGCCATATACGGGACTTTCGCGGACGGCAGAATAGCCGTAAGAATAATCGAAAAAGGTTTTTTGATAGTTATCGGCAAGATTACAATGAAGCAACTGCTTCTTAAAGCCGCTCTGGATCGCGCAATCTCACGTATGGAAGCCGAGAAACCCGAGACAAAATCCGTCAGCGGCGGCGAGAGAAGTCTACAGGTAGCGGCAGCTAAAATCAGACTCGATCAGGCTGTAATCGATTCAGCGATATTCGATGAATGGAAAAAGCTATCCAGGAAAGGATCCATCGTAAAACAGGTGGAGATAAAAACGCATCAAGGAAAAGCGTCCGTTTTCAAAATAAAAACAAAAAAAGGGCTTGGGGATGCAATTGAACTGAACAGCACGGCAATAAAAGAACTTGAACTCGCCGAGGGAGAAACCATCAAAGTCACGCCTTTGTTGGAGATAGCTTCTGAAGTAGAAGAGTTTTTCGGTTAACGCAACCCAAAAGAGGAGGACCGATGCATGCCGACAAGTATGGTCTTTTAATAAACGCGGCAGTCAGTCTGGCAATAGCAGTAGTGGCTATTATTGTCGGAATTGTAGTAGTAAGAAGACAGCGCACCCAAAGAATCAGGGCAGCATCAATTGCATTCATGCTTTACTGGCTTGCCCTGGCCCTGCTTTATTTCTTTGTTTCGGTAAGAACCGTTTTAGGGTATTTCGGTTTTGAACAGCTTGACTATGTATTCTTCTTCGTCGATAACGTATTCGGAGGTTTGATGGTTGCCCCTGCCGTCTTCCTCTTCATTTATTTCCTGACCACAAGGAGGAACCTTGCCCTGGGTATTTCATCTATCTTTATTATCGTATGGGCGGTTTGGAGTATAATTAATATTACTGCCGGAGCGGCCAACTACACCCTGGAATTCTGGTACACCGAGTGGGAACCCTCGAGCGAGCTGGCTCGAAACATTGCAATTTTCGGACTGTATATTCCTGCCGCCATTGCAATCCTAGGCATGAACTTCGCCTTGATCAGGGCCCAAACCAAGCTTGCCAGATATCGAATACTTCTGACTTCCATCTCCTTTCTGGCCGCCCTCACTACTATAATCGTGGATTACCTTAGACCTGGACCGCCATGGCTCAGAATAATCATCCTAATTGCAGCTCTCATCGGATACTTCGCTTATATTCCGCCGAGGTTCATTCTCAATGCCCTTGAGTCTGAAACTTGAAATCACTCTGCTAAAAAACACCTTGACTATACTTCAGGATTAAATATAGTTTGATATTTAAGGAGGAAACGTGAAATCAAAAACCTCACGATTGGTTGTATTTGTATTTGCAGCTTTAGTGCTTATTCTTATCGCCGGTTGCGCGGCAGGAGACGCGACAAAGTGGAATGCAGCTTCACCTGCCGGGTTCTGGGCAGGTTTATGGCACGGCATGATCTCCATCGTAACTTTCATAATCTCCCTATTTAATCAGAACGTCGAAGTATATGAGCGTATAAACAACGGTGGATGGTACGATTTTGGATTTCTTCTCGGTATACTCCTCATATGGGGCGGCACAGGCGGCGTAGGCATTCGTTTAAGAAAGTGCCAGGCCGAACGCAGAAGGCTCTACAGACTTCTTGAAAGAAAAATCAACGAGGAACGAGATATTGATGAAAAAGTCGAGAAGAAGATGAGAGAAACCCTAAAAAAATGGTTCGAAGAATAATATACACTTCCTGTAAGCGTGTTAAGCGAAATCAATAATATATCGACAAGACGTCTGCAAGTTGTCGCCCGTTTCCTGAAAGCTGAAGGAATATCAACTATTGTACAGGGTGGATGTTCGGAAGATGTCAGCACGCTTTTATTCGCAAAAGAAGGCTTCAGCATTACACTCCTGACTAATTCAGATTATCTGAAAGCCAAAGACCTTTATATAGATTTTGATAAATGGAAAAATAAGATCACGATCATTGATGAAACCCGCGAACAATCATCTGAAATAAAACACGAGTCATTTGATTTTCTGCTCCTGTTCAACACGATTTATTACGCTACATTCACGGACTTACGAAGAAATCTTGATAGATTCCTGGGTTTTCTGCGCAGAGACGGGTTCTTTTACCTGACTTTGATCTCAACAAAACATGGAAGATACGGACAGGGTAACGAGATTGAGCCAAATACTTTTTATTTTGAAGGGAAAAAAACCCATTTCTCTGATGCGTCCGACATCGTTTCCCTGCTGAGGCATGTGGAGGTTATAGATATAAGGGATGAGGAACAGGAAGATGCGGGAAGCTTTCACTGGCATATACTAGGAAGGAACAGGATCATGGCTCCCGCAGATGATGACTCCTGATTCGTTGAAGTAGCTACTTAATCTTCAACTCCTTTTTGAACCAGAATATAGTCCTATCAAGCCCCTCGTCTAGTGAAATCTTAGGTTTCCAGCCAAGCGCTTTCATGCCTCGCGAGGAGTCAAGACTCATAACATAGACCTCGCATGGCTTTTGTGGTCCCTTCACAGGCTTTCGTTCGTAAGGTATTTTGTCTTTGAGAAGGCTGAACAGATCATTTATTGAAACACTCTCCCCAGAACCCACATTGTAAACAAAATCTACGGGCAACGCACGCTTGGTTTTTCTTTCCTGCAGTCTCAGAGCGGCTACCGTTGCATCAATGAAATCCGAAAAGAAGAGAAAATCCCTCTCCTGCATTCCGTCTCCGTTTAATATTACCTCCTGAGCGCGCAGCATCCTTTCGATAAGAACGGAGACTATTCCGCCTTCCCTGCTGGCGCTTTGCCTTGGACCGTAGACATTTGCGTTTCTCAAAATCGTGTGATCCAGGCCGAAATTAACCCAGTAAAAATAAAGATAGCTTTCTATCGTCTGCTGAGTTACGCCTAAAGGTGAAACCGGATGAAGAGGATGAACTTCGTCGCAAGGAAGATACTGAGGATTTCCGTAAACGGCTGTCGACGATGCGTATATGATCCTTTTAATGCTGTAGCGCTTGCACAGTTCAAGAAGCATGAGAGTAGACAGAATGTGATTCGCGTTTTCAAGAGGCCGTTCGAAGCTAGTCGCTATCGTGTCGTCCACCGAAAAGTGACAGACGTAGTCGGGTCGTTCCTTCTCGAATATCTTTTCAAGAGTTGCTGCGGAGTAATCCTGCCGGTATATCCTTGCAAGCTTTGTGATAAATCCGCGTCCTCCCGTTGGATCAAGAGCAATTACTTCTTCGTTCTCAGCAACCAATCTATCCACGAGATGCGAACCCAGAAATTTGTTGGCCCCGGTTACGAGGACTTTCATTACCTTCCTCCTGACGTTTAACGGGTCAGTGTATTTAAAAGAATCGACTTGTCAAGTTTCCAAGCTTCAAAAAAATGAAAGATACAAGACAAGCAATAAGCTTGAGCGCAACATTCAGATTCCTTGACTAAAGCTCTGATTCATAGTAGAATAGCCTTCAAGGAGGAACCATGCCTTTTGAAGACCTTCTTAATAAGCCAAACGGCGCAAGAACTATATGGGCCGATTTGGCCATAAAGACACCAGCCTCGCCCGACTACAAAGAGGGTGAAGGTTTCAATCCGGAATTTGCTGAATCAAGAAAGGCTATCATTCAAAATATCATCTCATCTGCCGCTGAAAAGGAGATTCGCCTGATCGGCACCGCCGATTACAATCTCGGGCTGGAGGAAAGAGGAGCATGGCTTGACGATTTGGGGATTGAAGGAAGAAAAAAAGGGATAAGTGTTTATCCTGGACTCCGCGTGCTTCTTGAAGAAGGCGTGGACCTTGTTTTTCTTTTCGAACCTGGAAAAGAACAGAAGGAACTTGATGAATTTCTCACCGAAATGGGTTTAGGGCCAGGCGAAAGATTCTTCAGGAACAACAGACCGGTTCCTGTGCCACTGCCTCCTCGCGAGGCAGTGGCAAGAGCAAGAAGAGCTGGAGGCATGGTTCTGCTCTGCATAAACAAGACGCTTAAGGAGCACCCAGCCCTTCTGGCTGACCCATGGCTGTGGGGCGTCATTCTGCCCGATGATCCTGATTCCTTGTCGCCGGACGAGACCATGCTTATTTCGGGAACGATGAAAGGTTTCGAACGCAAGCTCCCGCTGGCAAGGGTTGCAGGTTCCTTTGCATCCAAACCTAAGGATGTAGGATCAAAGAAGGTCTCAATAAAGCTCGGATCCCACAATCTAGAGGGTTTGAGAATTGCTCTGCTGGATTGGAAAGCTAAGATTCGTTTTCCCAAAGAGGTTGAAGAGCCAGTCTATTCCAAGTTTCTTGCCGCTCACTGGGAGGGAGGATTCCTGGACGGACTCCAGATACACTTCAATCCGGGATTCAACGCGATGATTGGGGGAAGGGGTACAGGCAAGACTACCATAATCGAAACGCTTCGCTACGCTCTTGATGAAAAGCCCAAGACCGACCGTAACAAGGACAACCATGAACAAGTGATGCGTGACGTGTTCCTGCCTGGTTCAAAAATATCGCTTCTTGTTGAATCGCACGAACCGAAACCTAAGCGGTATCTTATAGAACGCATCTATCCTTTCGAACCAGTTGTCCGCGAAGCCGAGACCGGTCTCAAACTCTCCTTGAATCCAAAGGACGTTTTCAGGGCTGAGATATTTGGAAACAAGGAGATATACGAAATCTCAAAACACCAGGATTTCCAGATAACGCTTCTTGAGCGCCTTGCCACAAAGGAATTATCATCCTTCCGGGAGGAGGAAAACTCTCTCATTGAGAAGCTGGAAAAACAATCGACGGAGATTCTTTCTCTCTCAGCAGAGCTCTCGAAGCGGGATGCAGAACTTGCAAAGCTTCCTGCGACTGAAGAAAAATTAACGCGGTTTCTCGAGATGGACATCCCTGCAAAGATTGAAGAAAAACGGAGCTTCGAGCAGGAAGGTCATGCCTTTGAACGAGGCGAAGCCGTTCTAGCCGATATAAAGAAAATGCTCCTTGGGCTTATCGGTGAAACCTCGTCGCGGTTGCGTTCGCTTCAGGACGAATCCGCTTCCACGCTCAACCAGGAACTTCTCGGCGAATACAAGAACACCATGGTTGAATTCGTTGCGGGGTTCGAGCGGAATGTCCAGGATCTCATAGCTTCGCTTCAGGATACGGAAGCCTCTCACCGCACTTTCTTTAAGCAGTGGGAAAAGCTTTATCTCGAGGGCGAGGAACGCTTCCAGGAAAGCTTGAGAGCGCTGCAGGATCGCTTTCCAGGCATCGACGTTAACGAATTCATTACCCTGGAAAAAGAAGCCATGAGACTGAGGGAAAGAAAAGTCGAGCGCGACGTTTTATCATCAAGACTCTCCATGCGCCGCGATGAACGCAGGGCTTTAATTGAACGTTTATTCGATATTAGAAAATCCCGTTTCTCGATTCTCGCGGAACGCGTTTCGCGATGGAACGCCGATCTGGGCGGCAAGATAAGGATCGAGCTTTCGCCAAAAGGCGATCCGGAACGCTCTGCCGTGGAGATACGCAAGCTCGTCCCTTCGATAAGCAGGGAAAACGCTCTGCAGATCGTGAACGACGATAACTTCAGCTTCAAAGCGCTCGCAGAAAGCGCCCGCTCAGGCGACAGGGACGCGTTATCCGCCATGCTTAAGCTTGGACCAGGGAGCCTGCCGCCGTCATTCGACGAAGAAACAATCTCGCGTATGGAGATGGTGGATATTCCTCCAAAGGTTGCCATTCAGCTGAATCTGGGCTCCAAGAAGGAACCCCGATACAGGGATGTCGGGCACCTTTCAGACGGACAGCGCTGCACAGCGATTCTGGGAATCCTCATGCTCACCTCCCCTTATCCTTTGATTGTTGATCAGCCGGAGGAGGATCTTGATAACGCCTTTATTGTAGAGGAAATAGCAGACCGCTTCCGCTCCGAGATGGACAAGCGCCAATTCCTAGTCGCAACGCATAATGCCAACATCCCGGTGCTGGGAGACGCAGCCCAGATTCTCGCTCTGGAGGCCGACGTAGACCATTCATACTTGCTTGAAGGCCGCTACGGCTACCTTGACTCGCCTGTGATAAAGGAAGTGGTCGAACGCATACTCGAAGGCGGCAGAGAGGCCTTCGAGATCCGCAAGGAGAAGTACGGACTATGATGCTCCCTTTCGCGTAAACGCGAAAGGTTTGCAAATCGAATCAACACTGTTCACGCCTCAACGATTTCAATATTTATTGCACACTTAATCTTGACAATCTTGTAAACTTCAGCATACTCCGGTTGTAAGCATTGGAGGATAAGATAGAAAAAGCCAGAATTTATGAAGAAGGTCTGGAAAATTACCCCGCATGGTGGGTGTTTTCTGAAAACCTCCTTAATTTTGTCGTCTGGGGCCTCGGTGCATGGATTCTGTGGCCTCTGGGTGTCGCCGGCATCCCAATCGCTTCGATCATTTACTTGCTACTAATAATTATCTTCATATGGATACTGTTAAAGAAACACAACTGCACCACATGCTACTATTACGGCAAATGGTGTCATCTAGGCTGGGGCAAGTACGCAGCGCTCTTCTTCAAGAAGGACAGCGGAAACGCAGCAACGGGCGCCAAACTTTCTGTTATCTGGATGATTCTCCCCCTCCTCCCCCTCTTGGGTGCGGTTGCAGTCATGCTGTGGAAGGGTTTCTCGTGGATCACACTGATTGTCCTCGTCGTATTCCTCTTGCTGAACGCGTTCCAGTTTGCGGTTCTTCGCAAGCCGGGCTGCATGCGCTGCAAAAGACGTTTTGACTGTGCAGGAAGCGCGGCAGGAAATGCCGTCAGATGAACAAAGCTCTCGACTGGCTTCTTGACGAATCGGAGCCCGCGGCCCGCTACCGCACGCTCACATGGCTTCTGGGGCGCAAGGAAACGGACAAGGAAATCAAAAAGGCAAGAGAGAGGGTTAAGGAGGATCCATCCGTACAGAGGATATTCGCCATGCAGGATGAGGACGGCGGATTCTACGGCAAGGGAAGTCTCGATCCGATGGTTCCCCTCTCAGACTTCGGCTTACCCGAGAGCGACCCTGGGATTCAAGGAGCGATTGAATTGATTTACAGCCGCCAGACCGAGGACGGCGGATTCAAGCATTACTACGGCAAGAAGCTTCCATGTACGTCCGCCTACAGTACAGGTCTGCTTCTCGCATTAGGGGAGGGGAAGACCGAGCGCACTCAAACCGCCGTTCGCCATCTCCTCTCAATCCAGAGGAAGGATGGAGGCTGGCTGCACGGATTAAACACGCTTCCAGGCGGAACGAAGGAGAATCTGGCGTCCTGTCCTCACGCTACGCTGCATGCGCTCTGGGCGATGTCTATGGACGATGAGTTGAGAGGCTCAAGAGCGGCTAACCGTGCCCTTGAATTCGTACTTCATCATTGGGAGACAAAGCTGCCTATTCCCGACCAGCCAGGCATGGGATTCGGCATTGGCTCCCGCTTCGCGAATCTCAAGTACCCGCTACTTGGGTACCATATCCTTGCCTACGCCTCGATTCTGGCTCATTATCCCCGAGCTTGCAAGGACAAGCGCTTGAAGGACGTCTCTCGAACGATACTAGCAAAGAGGGGCAATGACGGTTTGTTCAAGGCAGAATCCTTTATAAAGGCCTTCAGCGATTTCGAGTTCGGCAGGAAAAACCAGCCATCGAAGTGGATCACCCTGCACGCCCTGACGGTAATTAAAAATGTACTCGGTGAGGAGTATTTGTGAACCAACCGATTGACTGGCTCATGCAAGGTCCTGGGTTCGTAAGATACAGAACATTGGTCGACCTCATTGATAAGGGGGAGGAGGACAAGGATGTAAAAAAGGCTTACGCCGAGATGCTTGCCGACCCAATGGCAGCCGGACTTATCAAGGAGGTGAACGACTGGGAAAATCAGTACACCATAACGCGTCACAACGATGCCGCGCACCCTTTGCACAAGCTCGTTTTCCTGGCTGACATTGGTGTTAAAAAGGATACGCTCAAACAGGCAATTGATTCGATTCTTTCTCACCAGTCTTCCGAAGGGCCCTTCCAGATAAAGATCGTTATCCCCAAGGCGTTCGGCGGAGATGATAAACCACGCTGGGACTGGGTAGCAACCGACGCTCCGCTCCTTCTCTACTCTTTACTGAAGCTCGGCATAAAGGACAAGAGGGTTATGAAAGGTATCGAGCACCTGAAATCGAGGATCGCCGAGCCGGGTTTTCCATGTTTCGCATCGGCATCTATGGGCAGGTTTCGGGGGCCCGGACGAAAGGACGACCCATGTCCCTACGCCAATTTGATTATTCTTAGGATGATGTCTCAGGCGCAGGAATTTGCAGACTCAAAGGAAGCGGGAAAGGCGCTAGACATGCTCCTCGGGCATTGGCGGCAGAGGAAAGAAAAGAAGTATTATCTCTTCGGAATGGGAACCGATTTCCAGAAACTAAAGGCGCCCCTCATCTGGTACGACATTCTTCACCTGCTCGACACCTTGACTCTGTTTCCGAAAGCACGCAAAGACCCACGTCTGAACGAGATGTTCGATATTGTAGAGAAAAAAGCCGATTCCGAAGGCCGCTTCACACCCGAGTCCGTCTGGACCAAGTGGAAGGGCTGGGAGTTTTGCCAGAAAAAGGAACCCTCAAGATGGGTTACATTTCTCGCACAAAGGATTCTCAAACGTGTCCAATAAGGAGGAACATTGAACTGGTTACGCATCCTTTGGGTAGGTCTCGTTGTTGGTGTAGCGTTCGTATTGCTCGACGCTGTAATCAATGCCAACCCGATTGGCGCGAAATCCCTTGCCTTCTATAAGCCCATCGCCAGAGGGCAATTCCTGATGTCTCTCGGGATAGCCTCGGATATATTTTCAGGATTCGTCATCGTCTTCTTCTTCGCTCTCCTCTACCCGGCATTACCGACATCGTCCGGCATCGTCAAAGGGATAATCTTCGGTTTGATGGCAAGCTTTTTCAGGGTCTTCATGAATGCGGTTGCATCCTTTGCGATGTTCGATATGCCCGCAGGAGCTTTTTTCTACACCCTGGTTACGGGCATTATAGAGATGTCCGCCCTTGGATTTATTGCCGGGCTTTTGTACAAGCCGAAGTAATCTTATGAAAAGAGGATACTATGCTGAAACCGCTATATAGACGAAGGCTGTCCGCGACCGAGGTCAGGGAAGGCTTCATTCTTATTCTCAAGGATAAGGTCAAGCTGTTCCCGGACGTAGGCAAGCCTTTCAGCTTGAGATTCAAGGGAAAGGAGTACAAAACCGGGGTTGAGGCTATTGACTGTACGTGCCAGGGTCCTGACGAGCCTCACGTTCACTGGCATCTCGACGCACAAGTACCCATAAAACTCATGAAGACTCCGAGACCAGAGATTACTGTACGGAAGCTCACGGATGGTGTTTACGAGTTGGAGGAGCTTTGAACACGCTCTTGACCTTGATTCTTCTTACACAGACAGGGGTGTCGTCGACGGATACTAAACCTTATAAAGCGTTCGAACTGCCAATGGGCATGGTAGGCAGCGCCGTTGGCGGGGCGACCGCCTGGGCCGGCTACATAATATGGGAGCTTGGCTCAAAGGCCGTGCTTTCGGACTCGCTCGATCAGGTGCTCGATATTATAGGTGCGGCGGAGCTTTTCGGGCTCGGTTACGGGCTCTTCATACCCCTCGGCACCTACACGGGCGTTATAGGTTCCGCTTACCTTGCTGGCGACCTGCGTCCCGAATGGGGCGCGGCGGTTGGCGCATGGCTGGGTTCTGCCGCGTCGGCGCCTTTTGCGGTGATGGTTCTGGACACATTGACGTGGCCGCGCGCGGCGCTTGCCGCAGGCTCGACTATCCTCCTGCCCGCACTCGGCTCGTGGCTGGGGTATAAGCTTATGCCTAAGAGAGTGCCCTCCGCCCCGGATAATCCTGATGAAGGAAAATCCTTAAGGTTTTTCGAACTTGAGCCGTACTTCGCGTTCGACGCACGCGGGGTCTGTGCAGGGCTAAGGGTGGGATTCTAAGTCCCTCTCCCCCCGGATGAGGGTTGGGTAAGAGCGGATAAAAGTCATTGCGAGGTTGCTTCGAGCAACCGAAGCTCCGAAGGGCGAGCGAAGAGAGCCATCGCCTTTATTGTTGGGAACTACTTTATCAGCCCTGCGGCCTTGAGTTCCTGCTCGATGTCAAGAACCTTTTCTTCGATTGACTCGTTGAATTCGATGCGTGAAACGCCCGCGAGGATACAGACACGGCTAATGTAGGGGCCGGTTTTGACACCTGCAGAGTCCGCTTCGCGTCAAACCGACCCGCGTCTGTTTTCGGGCCGACCTCAAGGTCGGCCCCTACATTATCTTGTTAAATAGATTCGTAGCTTTTAGTTCTTCTTTTATTTTAAAGAACTTTTCCTCTACTGATTCTTTGAACCAGATTATCTCTACACCACCAAAATCAGAATGGATTTCAGTTCCTTCCTTAATAATTATGCAAACGTTTTGTTGCCCCAAATATTCGCAAAACCACCCAAGTTCAAAGAAAACGTTTGGCCTTGCCTGAAAATACTCTTTCCCTTTCGACGTGGTAACTTTATCATCAGGAGTCATCATAATAAAAGCGAATCGCGCGTTCTTAGCTTCTTCTTCAAACTTAGTAAGCAAAAATCTGCTTCTCCCCGCCTTCTTGAACAATATAACTGGGTCCAGGTGGAGTTCGTCCTTTAGAAAATCTTCTAGTTTTAAAAGATTGGCTTCGTCATGGCCGTGAACGATGAAAACTTTGTTTACAGCTTCAATATCAGTTTTACTGCTTATTAAGTCTGCCTTACTTGGCTGTTTTAGGTCTATTATTACTTTGCTTAAAAACTTATAAAGAGAATCAACAAATGGAATCAGATTCGTTGTCCATGGATTCTTCGGCCGAGTTATTTCACTAAGTGTTTGAGCATCTTTATGGAGTCCTTTATCTTCAAGAAACTTAACCAACTGATTGTGTAAATCAATCGCCTTTTCAGTAAAATCTTTTTCTATATTTGGTATGGAATTATTGCCTAAATCCAAACGTATCTCGGAAATTTTATCTCGAAACTTTTAGAGGACTTGAATGATTTCTTTTACAAGCATACGTGGCTATTCCTACTCCCCGAAGACCTCGCCCGAGAAGACGAACAGCTCGGTGTCCTCGTCATGCCAGCAGGAGGAGGGCAGACCTGCCTTGCGGCAGGTGTGGGCGAGAAACGTGTCGCGGTCCCAGCCCTCTTCGACAGGTACCTGCGGGAGCAGGACGCCCTGGTAAGGACCTTTGCGTACTAAGAGTCCGTGCTTGCCGACCTGGACTTCCGAAGGATTGTCTATCTGACGCAGAGGCGAAAGAACGGTGATTTCGATGTCTATTTTCGGATACTCGGCTGGCGAAAGAGGTGGAAATCGCGGGTCGCCGAACGCGGCTGAACGCGCCATCTCGGCAACGGTCAGATAGAGCGGCTTGTACCCAACGATATAACCTATGCATCCGCGAAGCATGCCGCGGATATGAAGGGTAACGAACGCACCCTGCTTCTCGGCAAGACGGGCGGTCAAGGGCCGCTCTGGATTCCAGAAGTTGTCATCCAGCTTTTCCTTTATAGCCCTGCGCGCAATACGGAGAAGTTCGGCGCGTTCCTCGTGTGTAAGAGCTTCTTCAATCATAATTTATGCTCCTGTAAAAGCGAATGCAGAATAGCCAACCACGTACCCTGAGCGCATTCCGGTAACGTCGTTCGAGTTGTAAGCTGCAAGAAGTCGAGCCTTTGTGATTCCAAGACTTGCGGAAGCCTTAAGAAAGGCAACAAGCCCGTCACCGCCGCATGCTGCGGCTTCGCCCGAACCTAAAGCGCCTTGAAGTCCTTCTGCATCGACGTTGGATACGTAACTTATGGTTTTCTCGTCGGATTTCCTGCATTCATCGTACGACTCGCCGTGGTAGAGGTCGGTTGAAACAAGGACAATAATGTCAGGGTTTGAGCCTACGATTTCAATCAGAGCATCGGCAAGAATGTTAGCATGCCCGGAGTAAGGGGGTGTAAGTATTGGAACTATCTTGACATGCGGAAGAACGGATGCGAGAGGAGGTATTTGGACTTCGAGGGAATGTTCGGCCTGGTGAGCGCTTATCTCAACCTGAAAAGCCTTGTCGAATTCGAGAAATCTTCGTGAGATTTTGGAGTCGACCTCGAGGCCGCCGAGAGGGGAGTTCCAGACACCTTCTGGAAAGACCTGTAAGGAGCGAACCATAACATGATGCTGAGGTCCAATCATCACTACCGATTCTATGCTACGATTTTTCAGTTGGTTATACGCCTCGGCAGCCGCCTGGCCCGAGTATATCCATCCGGCATGCGGTACCTGTATCCCTTTCACGGGTTCATCTATTCTGGCGGTGGCGCATCTTTCAAAAAAAACGCTCCACATCCTCTGAGCCTCCTGGGGGTCGGATGGATAAAATTGATCTGCCCACATCGGCTTGCGTATCTTCATCTCCTCCTCCATGATTAAGTCAGTCCTGAAACAGGGCAGGCTTTCTCAGCCTTCGACTTTACGGATTATTACTGTCCAACAAGCTTATCAAGGTGTTCGCGGGCTTCCGTGTGGTCGGGGTCCAGTTCCAAAGCCCTTCGGAACTCTCTTTTCGCCTTCTCGAAATCGTTCGTGCCCTCAAGAGCAAGACCATAAAGATAATGAAGAAGGGGGTTGGAGTCATCAAGTTCGCGCGCCTCCTTAAGCACCTTTACCGCTTCGGAATACTTCTGATTAAGTATGTAGAACTCACCGGTTTCAATAAGTTCGCCAACCATATCGGGTGTTTTTTTTGCCATATCCTTAGAGTTTTTTAACGCGTTCAATATCTTCGTCTCGGCCTATTAAGACAAGCGTGTCGCCTTCCCTTATCTCGTCTTCCGCACCAGGGGCAATGTTTATCTTGTCCTCGATATCGGGCAGTCCCTTCTTGGAGATTGTTGGAACCTTGCTTTTTATCGCGATGACGTTGACCCCGAATCGCTTGCGGAGGTGTATCTCGACAAGCTTCTTCCCGATAGTCTCCTTGGGCGCGGCTATCTCGACCAGGCTGTACTCCTCACTCAGCTCTATCACATCGAATATGTGCGGCGAGAGAAGGTTTTCCACGACCCTTACCGCCATATCCCTTTCGGGAAAAACAATCTTATCTGCCCCGATTCGCCTCAAGAGCTTTGCATGCTGCTCGTCCGTAACCTTTACTATTACCTCTGGAACGCCGATCTCCTTGAGAAGCATGGTTACGAGCAGGCTGTCGGCAATCGACTCGCCGAAGCTTACGAGCGCCGTGTCGACTTCGTCAACCCCTGCATCTCTTAAGGATTTTGCATCAGTAGCGTCGAGTTCGACGGCGTTGGACAGCTCGTTTCCGATTTCTTCTACCTTTTGCGAGTCATGGTCGCAGGCAAGCACCTCGTAGCCTCTCTTCGCAAGCTCCCGGGCTACGGCGGAACCGAATTTGCCAAGGCCTATCACGGCAAATTTTTTGGACATTCAGTTTGCCTCTTTATTAGTATGGGTCAGACAATCCTCACTATGAATGTGTTCACGTCGAGATTTTACAACCGAGCTAAAAAAAGTCAAGCGCGCAACCTGAGCTCCCCAATAAGGATAAATCCTGAATCTAGTCTACCCGACATAGATATCCTCCCTTGCAAACTTGAACGAAACCTTTTTCGGCTCTCCAAGCAGCGAAAATCCTATTGCCAATGGCCCAATCCTGCCAATAAACATGGTCAGACTGAGGAGGACACGTCCTACAGGGGTAAGATTCGCGGTAATTCCGGTGGACAAGCCGCCGTTTCCGAAAGCTGAAATTACTTCAAAAAGAATCTGCATAAAGGTTCCTTTTTCCGTAAAGACCAGAGCGAGCGTGATTATTGCGACCAGCAGCAGAGAAAGTGACGCAATAGCGAAGGATGTATCAATCAACTCAGGAGGGATGCGTCTTTTGTATATGTTGGCATCAGGGCTTCTCTTAAGAAGTGACAGAACGAAAAGGATGATGACCCCGAAGGTCGTGGTCTTTATGCCTCCTCCGGTGCTTCCCGGTGAGGCGCCGATGAACATGAGTATCATGAGGAAGAAGAGACTCGGGGCCATCAGGCCGCCGACGTCGACGGTATTGAATCCGGTTGTCGTTTCAGCGGACACAGCCTGGAAGAACGCGTTCATAAGCTGTCTGCCTATTGGGAGATTCGATCTTCCGAGTTCCGAAAAGAAAACAACAAAGGTGCCTATTACGACAATAACCGCCGTTACCGTAAGCACCATCTTGGTGTGCAGCGACAGCCTGTGAGGCCACTTCCTGGCTATGGTTTTCTGGGATTGACGGTACATGTCGAAAAGGACGAAGAAGCCGACTGCGCCGGCAATGGAAATCACTTCTTCAACGAGGTTTACGTAAACGCTAGCCTGGCACGAAACAAGGCTGTCCGGGAAAAGTCCGAATCCGGCGGTGCAGAACGCCGACACGGAATGGAAGAAACCGAGCCACAGAGCGCGAGGAAGAGGATAGTAAGACATCCAGTAAAGGGTCAGGAGCAGGGCGCCGCCTAATTCAAACGCAAGGGTAAAGAGTATTACCGCTTTCGCAAAACTCTTGGTATTGCCTATCGGCGCCCCGGCCATGGATTCCTTGAAGCTTGCCTTGCTCACGTGATTCGGTTTCCTGTTCAACGCATAGGCGATAAGTACAATGAAGACCATGAAGCCTATGCCGCCTATCTGGAAGATAATAAGCATGACTATCTGGCCGAACAGATTGTAAAAGCTGCCCGTGTCCTGCACCACAAGGCCGGTCGTCGAGATGCAGGATGCCGAAGTAAAGAGCGCATCAATAAAAGACTGCCAAACGCCTTTGGTGTTCGAGATGGGCAACGTCAAAAGGAAAGCCCCCAGAATAGTAATCAGGAGGAAGCCGAGGACGACCGATTGCAGGGGCGTCAGTCTGGTGCGCTTTTTCACTTAGTCTTTCCCATTAAAGCGCAAAAAGTGGAATAAAAAAAGTAATCCGCAGATAATAGTTCAGCTCTCATTTTTAAAGGTAATTCCTATGAAAAGTACCCTAGGGATCCTTGCTCTTTTATTAAAACCATCTACCCTACCACTATATTGGCTTTTGCAGGTCTTACACGGGTGGAACTTCCACCTGAGAAGAGCGCCGAACCAATAGTTATTGTTCCTACTTTGCCGAAGAACATGGTTAATATCAATACCATTTTGCCCCAGGTGTTGAAATCGGCGGCGAAAGAGAGAACGGGCGAGGTTTTTGACCCCATGGACAGGCCAACGGTTCCGAAGGCGGAGAAAACCTCGAACGCCGAGCGTGAAATATCTTTTCCACCGTTAAATACTACGCAAAGGAATGTTGATGTCAATACCAGGAGTGCCGAAAGTACCACTATGGTTATGGAACGCTGAACCTGTTCGGGTTTTATACTCCGCTTGAGCATAACTATCTCGCTGCGGCCCCGAAGCACCCTTATCACCTCGGCCAAAAGAAGCGAAAAGGAGGTCGTCTTAACGCCCCCGCCCGTCCCACCTGGCGAAGCGCCTATGAACATGAGAATCATCATAAAAAACAGGGTATATGAGCGCATTCCGCCGACGGCTGCGAGGTTGTAACCGGCAGTGCGCGGGGTTATAGAGGCGAAAAAAGCATTTAGTATCTTGTAGCCTGCGGGGAGGTCCCTGAAGGCGCCGTTCCATTCGGCAATTCCGATGATGAGGGCTCCAACGCATATGAGTACGGCAGTGGATATCAAAACAAGCTTTGTGTGCGACGCAAGTCTCATGTTTTCGCCCTTTATGCGTTTGTAAATATCGCTTATAACAATGAACCCCAAACCGCCAGAGATTATTAGAGCCGCTATCACGGGGCCGACAACTGGGTCCTGGGTAAAACGACCAAGGTTATCTGAAAACGTTGAGAATCCGGCGTTGCAGAAAGCTGAAATCGAGTGAAAAATACCGTAATATGCCGACTGTCCCCACTCCATGCCGTATTTGAACCTGAACCAGAAGGTAAGAACTAACGCTCCTAGAGCTTCGACGACCAAGGTGACCTTAATGATGGTAAATGCGAAGCGTCTCAGGTTTCCAAAGGATAGGAAGTTTATGGACTCCTTCATGAGAAGCCTGTGGCGCAGGGTCGCCTTCTGCCCCAGAAGAAAGAAGAAGGCGGATGAAAGGGTCATGTAGCCAAGGCCTCCAATCTGGATGAGTAGGAGGATAACAATCTGACCGAAAAGTGTGAAGTCGACTGGCGTATCCTTCACGATGAGTCCGGTAACGCAAGTAGCCGAAGTAGACGTAAAAAGGGCATCTATGAACGAACACCCGTGCGATGCAAAGGGGAGAGACAGAAGACCCGTTCCCGTGAGTATCATTATGGCGTAGCCCAGCAGAAGGAGTGCGCCAGGGTTAACAGCCGAATGAACCTTTAAGGAGCCGGCAAGCGGAAAGCTCTTGAACGCCGATCCTTTCATTCTCATTTCTTCCACAACTGGATTTTCCACTTAGAAAGCTTGTTGTCAACAGAGAAGTAAGTACCACATATCCGGCAAGGAATCGACATCATCTTTTTCCTTGGTTGGAGAGTGTCGAAATCTCCGGTTGCGCTCAGTAACGACATATCATCCTTTGAGTGTTTTTGAGTTTCAGGCCACGGGAATACGCTTGTAAAGTTGCGATTATCCAGAGATGATTTAAGGATAAACATCCCCTAAAGCCTAAGTTTTTCGATGTTTACATCTTGAGCAGGCGAAACAGAGATTACCTTTTCTACTCCGTTATGACAAAGAGTTACTTTGATTTCCGGTTCATTCTTCAAATCCGAATACCGCGCAACAATGCTTGCAGCCCACAGCAAAACTGTGTTTGCTTGCGGGTACTCCGGCAATCCTTGACTGAGGTCGTCCCCGAATGATTCAAGGAATAACAGGCCTACGGGGCTGCCTGCCTCTTTTACATCGAGGAATACCCTTGACTTGTCCGGATGACGCAAAAGCTCTTCGTTGTCATTCTGGTTCTTTCCGACAATGAGCTTTGGACCCAGGGGGTGCCTGAAATGCCTGCCTACCTTGAGGAGCGCAACCTGCTCGTCCGTGAGTTCCAGGGGGCGCTCGAGTATATCGCGGAGTTTTCTTGAATATCCGGGTTCGGTAAGAAGGCATCCGCCTGAGGGAGTAGCGAACTCGGTGATTCCCCATTTCGATGCGAGTTCAAGCTGCGGCTTGCGGCCCCTGCCCTGAATGGAGAGGAGTCTTGGGCGATCTATAAGGCCGCTCGTCTCGATTTCGGTAGATGGAAGGAGGGTGGCGGAAAGCGGACGGAGCAGTCTTCCCTCAAGTCCTGATTCGCGTTCTATGATATCGAGGGAGAGCCGGTTCTGGCTCATAGGCCGCTCGCCAAGCACCTCCCCTGTTGCAGCCGCATCAAAGCCTTCGGACTCAATTATTCGCTTTGCTTCGCGGAGGAACAGTATCTTGCAGTCTATGCAGGCGTTGAGGGCTCGGCCGAAACCATGAGGGGGCGACGTAAGCAGAGGCAGATAGTCGTGGAGGGATATCCTTGTCCTGCGGATGCTGATGCCCCATTCGCCGAGATAGCGCTCGCCCGGCAATCCCGATTCCTTACCAGTAAAAGGGGTCATGAAATGCACTGCCTCGACACGGGCGCCAAGCTCGACAAGGAGTCTTGAAGCAATAAGACTGTCCAGTCCGCCGGAGAAGAGCAAAAGAATCCGGGGTCTTCTCACTTAACTATTCCGATAACCCTCAAAGTTCCTATGGCCCAGTCGTTTACTAGAAAGTAAAGCCTGCCTATGAGAAGCGATATACGCGACATGACCGTGTATCCGAATGCGGCGCCGAAGGAGACCATGATGAAGATAATACCGACGCGCGACACTCCGCCAAGAAAACCGGTATGAGGCTTGGAGAAGTAGAAATAGATAAGCGTTGCAACCACGCCCACGAAAAGAAGGATATTGCCGACAATGGTCCAGAGATCATAGCCCTGGGACCACAAGGGCAGGAGAGTGGCCTGTATCTGAGGCAGAAGAAAACCCTGAATGCCGCCGGTAATTCCGAGACCCGAGCCGAGACCGACTGCGAATGCTATAGGCCAGCGGGAAAGCCAGCTTACCTTAGGTCCGAACCAGCGCGTCAGCATGAGAAGGCCGAGAACGGTGGGAATGATGAGTATCAGCGCTTCAGCGAGGCCGTTGGCTGCATTGACGCCGCCTGTCCTGTACAGCGCGATGTTCTGGAAGAACGGCTTAACCAGAAGTTCCTCCATCGTTGACTTGGCGAGCGTGATAACCACGTATGCGGCTGAAGCGCCGACGTACAGATGCTCGGCGAATTTGTACAAAGGATTGTCACGGTAAAGGAAGGAAAGAATTGCTATAGTGAGCGTAGCCGCTATCCATATTCCGAGGATTGTTGCGAAGTTCATTTCTTCCTCCTCTGAAAGATATCAACCGCAAAATCAGCGGCCGAGCCTATGAGTATGAGAACGATTATTAGAATGTGCGCAGTGGACTGGGCAGGCATTCCGCCGCTGGCCGCGCCGGGTTTTCCAAGAAGAGACTCGTATTCGCTTGCGCCCTTAAGCCCGCCCACGAGTCCTACGAGCTGGCCCGACTGGATATAGGTGTAGAGTCCAGGAGCGTTGACGCCCGTGACTCCGGCTATTATCTTCTGTCCGAAACGGCCTCCGGCAAACTCGACCCACGCATCCACAATGGGTCCGTGCGCGTAGCTCACGAGAAGGGCTATGTCGTTGTAGTTGTGCACGTTCTTCATGATGGGAAAGCTGTCAACACTGACGCCCTTGTAGTCCGAGGGATAAAAATCGCGTATCTCGCGGCCCAGGCCGACCATTACCGCCGTGTAACCAGGGTTGTAGGAAAGGTAAAGGTAGTCCTTCCCGTACTCTTTATGAAAATGGGGATTACCGGTTTTCTCGTACTCTTTTACGTTGCGGTCGTTGTATTCAGCGGCGATTCTTTCTATGCCCATCTGTCCCAAAGGCAGTCCCTGCACGATGTGACCCACAAGAAGTATCTTAAGATCCTTCCTGAAGGCATGAGCGGTCATTGCATCCAGCATCGGCTGACACTCGGGAGAACTCGTTGCATCGTAATCCACTGAAAGCATTAGGACAGACCCGGCGGGGAGCTTTTCGATGGCGTCATAGGCGTCTCGGACTTGTTTGCCTACCTCGAACGGAATAGGTATCCTTAAAAGCAAGGGAATAAGCACAACCAGGGTGACGAGTATGAATATGACCCGCCGGTCGATTCTGGAAAGCCAATTGATGAATTTCATCGCTTCCTCCTAAGTAGACGAGATGTAGGTTCGCTCAATGCCGAGAATGAGCCTGATGGACATGGCTATTCCGCCCAGGACAAGGCCGATGAATATTCCGCGTTGTGCGGCGGTCTGGGGAACCGACATTATCCATTCCTGAATTTGGGGGGCCAGCCGCACGTAGTCCTTGGCGAAGACAAGAACCGCAACCCCGAAGCCCAATCCGAGTGCTGAGAGTATTACGCCTGCCACAGGCTTGCGGATGACGATGCGGTAAACGCCGGCCGCAGCAATCAGAACGGCAAGCATCACCGCCGAAGGCAGTATGCCGATGCTCAACCTGCCTATCATGACAAGAATCGCTGCGATGAGGAGCAGGGTTGCGTCGAACGTTCTTGCGCGGAAGGCGCGGTAAGCGGCGGAAGCGATAAAGAACGCAAGCAGGGAGAACATCGTTCCCTGCAGCGGAACTATTATCCAGTTATAGACCCAGAAGAAACCGCCAATCTTGTCTATGGATGAAAGCTCGAAAGGCGAGCCGAAGCGCGCCCAGGTCACTATGCCGGAGACAAGAGTGCCTACTATTCCGACGAGAGTCACAAGACTGAAGAACCAGTCGCGCTCCTTGCGCACCATTCTTGTAAGGTGATGCCTGACTAGACTGTCTATTCCAAGGAGCGCCGTGAAACCTCCGATGATGGAGAACCACACGAGCATTCGCTGCTCCATGCTCCCGAACGGCTCGCGCGGGATAAAGAAGGTGACTGTGATGAAAACACCCGAAAGGAATGTTATGATGAGTGGAACTGTTTTTTTCATATCTGGCTCCTACAGGGTATTGAAGAATTCAACGAACCGGTTGAAGAAATCGAGCACCCAGTTAGAGGACTCCGGAACCTTGAGCGCTTCCAGTATCCCGCCTACCGTGCCGAGAAGCGTGCCCGCTAGGAGTAGGAAGATGATGCCTATCTTTGCGATGTCCTCGCTCTTCAGGGAACCCATCAGCTGCGGCTCGCGGTCGATGTAGGCGGATGCAGCGTACAGTTCTTCTCCGAGAAGGGTGTAGTCGCAAGCGGCTACGAAAAACGGCAGCTGCGTAACCATGGATGTTCCGGCAATCTGTATGGCGCCAACGCTGTGGCCTGTTTCGGCGAGGATAAGCGCCTCGGCGTAAAAAGTTCCCTGCAGGAAAACGGTGCCGGGCTTTTCCCTTATCAGGATACCGTCGACACCCGCTGCGTAACCAAACTGGTCGGCAGTGAGAAACGAAATATCATCCTCCCTGTAAAGATCGGGCCTGCCCGCTTCCATGAAAGCCTGCTTGACCGTCTCCTGCGCAGCCGTCATGACTATCGGGTCGCAGTTGGGTATGATGAGGCGGGTTTCGTACTGGGCGGCGCGCTTGGCTATTCTTCTGAGAATGGAGAGGGCGGCAAGCGTAGCCAGATCGGTAAGCCCGCCTATGCCGAAGGTGAAAAGGATAGGCTTGCCCATCTCGGTGGAGCGGCCCACGGCTTCGTCCACCGCGTCAAGACCGGCGATGCGCCGGATGAACATGTTGCGGTTTCGCTTGGCAAGCTCTATGTAGAGTATTACCACAAATCCGTAAACCACAGCCACGATAAGAACCGCCCAGCGGGCCTTATTGAACCAGTGAGCCTTGGACTGAACAGGCCCGGCAATGAGAGACGGAGCGGTTTGACCGTCGTTGGACTCTGCATCCACCCGGTAGTAGTAGTCAACCTTGTCCCGAAGCGCGGTGGTGTCGTTGTCGGTGTAATAGAAGACGGGCGTGACGAACTCAACAACCTTCGTGAAAGGTCCGGAGGCGGATTGGGCGCGGTACACGGTATAGGTTTTGATGCGCGCCGAATCCCGAGAAGGATTCCAGGAAAGCTCTATGCTCCTTCCGGCGTCGTTTGGTGTATCCTCTGCTGCAAGCTCCGTTACAGGCGCTGGAGGCTCAAGTTTCACCGACGAATCCGGAGGAGGAGTCTGGGCTATAAATAAAAGCAATATCCCCAAGATCACAATACTCCTCCTAGGGTTAGATTATTTCAAGTCTAAAGCTTATACCTGCTTGAGGGGTTGTCAAGTGTTTCTTAAGAGAGTATATTGAGATTGTTTGGTATATTCCGTTTACTTTCCCGGCATTCTGGACAAACTTGGGATTCACCGTATCATTATCGGAAATCGATATCGGAGTTCGTTAAGATGGATAAGCGGCTAAGACCATTGTATCTGGCATTCATAAAGCTTCACATACTCTGCCTTGCGGCAGAGGAGGAGGTTTACGGCGCCGCTATTAAGGAAGAGTTCGAGCGTCACGGCTACAATCTCTCGTACGGCACTCTCTATCCTATTCTGCATGGATTGGAGAAGGAAGGATATCTAAAGAGCTGTAAAAGAGTTGAAATGGGCAAGCAACGCAAATATTATGTACTAACACAGCCGGGCAGGATCTTTTTTAAAAAGGCGAAGGTAAAACTCAAGGAGTTAAGCGAGGAGCTACTATGAAGAAGGACGGAAGAAACATGCCTAATGAAGAGGTTTTAATCGGAAAGCAGAAGGCGCCTAGCGAGGGTAAACGCAACGTGTTTCTTTTCGGGATGATTAGCCTTTTCACGGACATCTCGAGCGAGATGATCTATTCCCTCGTCCCCGGCTTCCTTCGCTCGCTCGGCGCGACGTCCACTCTCATAGGACTCATCGAGGGAATAGCCGAGGCGACCGCCGCGCTTTCAAAATCCTTCTTCGGATGGCTATCGGACAGGCTAAAGAACCGCAAGCTCTTCGTTTTTCTTGGGTATAGTTTATCCGCTCTGTCAAAACCATTTCTTTTTCTTGCAGGGCATTGGAGCGCCGTTCTGGGAGTGAGATTTGCTGACCGCACAGGCAAGGGGCTTCGCTCTCCCGCTCGCGACGCCCTTCTTTCGCAGTCTGTTTCCGCAAAACGCCGGGGGCTCGGCTTCGGGTTCCAGCGCGCGATGGACAACCTTGGCGCTGCATCAGGACCCTTGCTCGCGATGCTGATTCTCTATCTCTCGCACAACAACATGCGGCTCGTTTTCCTACTCTCAGTTATCCCGGCGCTTATTGGCGTATCCTTCATCTTCTTTGTAAGGGAGATTCGCTCGCTTTCGAGGACGGTGAAGGAAGCGAGGAAGGACGGCCCGCTGGACGCACGCTTCATCTGGTTCTCTATTGCGATGGTCGTGTTCACGCTCGGCAACTCATCTAACGCATTCCTTTTATTGAGGGCGCAGGACTCGGGTATAAGCCTGTCGCTCGTTCCCTTGATTTGGACGGTCTACAGCGCAGTTGCCGCATTATCGAGCCCTGTGTTCGGACATCTCTCAGATAAGATTGGCAGGCGCTGGGTCATTCTTGTTTCCTTCGTTGTTTACTCCGCCGTCTACTTCCTTTTCGGGAACTTCTCGACGCCTCTGGCTATGTGGCTACTCTTTGCTGCATACGGAGTCCATCACGGGCTTTCGGAGGGCGTTTTCCGCGCATTCATCGCGGACCTGATTCCAGCAGAGCGCCGCGCTACCGCCTACGGGATTTATGAGACCATGATAGGACTCGCGCTCTTTCCTGCAAGCCTCATCTTCGGGCTTTTGTGGGATAAGCTTTCGCCGCAAATAGCGTTCTACACGGGCGCAGGCCTGTCCCTTCTCGCAGGGGTTATCTTTATCGTGACGCAAAGGGGGAGGAGGGGTGTGGATGACTGAAAAGTAAAAGGGTTGACAATAAGTTCCTATTTGACATAATAAAAATATGGAGTATCCCTTAGATGAGATCATTTGTGGAGATTGTGAAAAAGTTCTTAAAGACTTCCCAGATGATAGTATTGATCTTATCGTCACTTCTCCGCCGTATGCCGACAGCCGCGAAAAAACCTATGGCGGAATAAATCCTAATGAATACGTGTCATGGTTCTTGCCCCGGGCGGAACAATTCCTTAGGATTTTAAAACCAACAGGTACTTTCATCCTGAACATTAAAGAAAGAGTAGTTGCTGGGGAAAGACATACATACGTTATCGAATTGATTCTTGAGTTGAGAAAACAAGGTTGGTTATGGACTGAAGAATTCGTCTGGCATAAAAAAAACTGCTACCCAGGAAAGTGGCCCAATCGTTTCAGGGATGCGTGGGAGAGATGTCTGCAATTCAACAAGGATAAGAGATTTAACATGTATCAGAATAACGTAATGGTTCCAATGGGTAAGTGGGCAGAAACAAGATTAAAAAGGTTAAGCGATACTGACCAGATAAGAGATGAATCTAAGGTCAACAGTGGTTTTGGAAAGAATATCTCAAACTGGGTTGGGCGCGAAAAGGTTTACCCGACAAATGTACTTCATTTAGCTACAGAATGTGGTAATCGCGAACACAGTGCTACTTTTCCTGTAGCTTTGCCTGAGTGGTTCATAAAGCTTTTCACTCAACCTGGTGATGTGGTACTTGACCCCTTTATAGGTTCAGGCTCCACAGCCATTGCGGCTTTGAATCTAAACAGACACTTCATTGGCATTGATGTTTTGGAGGAATATTGCGAACTGGCACGAAACGCACTCAGAACCATGCCTCAAAGGAAATTGCCGATATGAAACAGTTGGATTTCGTCAAACCTCTTGATTTGAAGGAGGTTGAGAAATTTGTTGCTTCACATATAGCGAAGTTTCACCAAAGACGTCTTGAAAGTGCAGGCAAGATGGATTTGAAAGCTATCCTGAAGCGTAAAAATCCTTATTTGTTTAGAGCCAAGAATATGAACCGTGCGGGTGATTTGATAAACGGATTCCTTGATGCCGCGATTTCTTCCTCAGAGGAAGAGATATTCGGTGACTTCCTTGAGGATTTGGCTATATTTATTGCAAAAGAAACTTATGGTGCAGAGAAATCGCCTGCGCCGGGAATTGACTTTCAATTCAACAAAGATGGTATTACATATATTGTTTCAGTCAAATCAGGACCCAACTGGGGAAATAGTTCTCAACAAGATAAGCAAGAGGAAAACTTTAAAAGGGCAACAAAGGTTCTTAAGGGTTCAAGCCATACACGTCACGTAGAGGCTATCCTGGGTATCTGCTACGGAAAAACAAGAACAACTAGCCTTCGCGGCTACCAGAAGATTGTAGGTCAAAACTTCTGGTATTTCATCAGCGGAAACGAGAATCTTTATACAGATATTATCAAACCTTTAGGGCACAGAGCGAAAGAATGCAACGAGGAATTCCAAGCTAAAAGAGATGCATTGGCTAACCGCCTTACTATGGAATTCATGAAAGAGTTCTGTGACGAAAATGGCTACATCAATTGGATTAGGTTGATTCAACTTAACAGTGGGAATTTACACCTGAACCCCATAATTCACTAATCACTCCACGTTTTGACCAACTTCTGACCAGCTTTTGTCTATCTTCTGACTATAAAACGGGACTGCGTAGGGTCAAACGCGGCGTGGGTTTCAACCGCCCACTTGCAAACCTGAGACAGTTGAATATAATATCTTTCCCAAAACAAGTAAGCTGAACCACACCATGGAGGAAGAATGGGTCCAAAAAAGAGAGTATCTCCGGACTTAGATCCGCATCCATTTAACGTAATTTACATAAAGAATCCCTCTCAGGAGCAGTTGCGCCGCATGGCAATAGAGCACACGCCCGCCTGCTACACTACAAAGCACGGCAACGTGAACAAGATTGCCCGCAACAAGGCTCGCATGGCCAACTATACTTATATCATAGCCCCGGAGGAGGATAAGGCAAAGTATTCTGGAAACTTAATTGCGCCCGAGAAGGCTGAACAACTGCTGTGCGCGGTATGGGACTACATCGAGCGCCAGGGCAGGCTTATCGAGATACAGGGCTACTACGGCCTTTCAGAGAACGCCTCCGAGCGTTTTCCTATCCAATGGCTTTACACAATGCCTGCAGCAAACGTTGCGGGAATGCAGCAGGTACTTACGTTTCCGAGGGAGGACGTGGAGACCTCGGAGGAACGCTCGCAGGTATTCAAGCCCGTCATCCGCGTGGTCATGGTCCCCGAGTTTCCCTTATGCGATATGCCCGGCAAGCAGGCTATGTTAGTTGATCTTGAGAACTGGACCACCTGGGTCATAGGCGCCGATTACTTCGGGGAATCCAAGAAGGGCGCGCTCCGCATGCTTAACGACTACGTATACCAGCGCGGCGGATTGGTTCTCCATGCAGGAGCCAAGGCGGTATCGATCCAGGGCAAGCGTGTAACAATGGCGCTTCTTGGTCTCTCTGGAACGGGCAAGACGACAACGACATTCTCCAAACAGGGCGATACCAGCGAACCCATTCAGGACGACATGATATGCCTCTGGCCGAACGGTCGTATTTCGATTACGGAGAACGGCGCATTCGCAAAAACCTTCGGGTTAACGAGGCAGACAGAACCGATTATTTACAGAGGGTCGCTGGACAGCGCCGCATGGGTCGAGAACGTATATACGGATGCCGAAGGAGCGTACGACTTCTCAAAGAGCCGCATGACGGTCGAAGAGGTTCGCAGGTTCAGGACCTATCTCGTAATAACGGGCGCATCGGCGGAGAACATAGACGCATACATATCAGGAAAGGTCCGCTTCGAGGACAAAGTGGACGAGTACGGCACTCCTGCAGACGGTTGGGACTTCCTCGTCTGGACGCAGAACGGCCGCTCCGTAATCCCCATGTCAAAGATTGAGGGTGCGGCAGATTTACTGGACATACCTCCGCTTCAATCGATAGGGCTTCTTAACCGCGACGAGGGTCCTGACGCAGCAACACCCGGGATTGTCAGGTTCGTATCCATGGATCAGGCGGCCGCCTACTTCATGCTTGGCGAGACCTCAAAGACATCGGCAGCAGGCAAGGAACGCGGAAAAACCCGCTCCCCATTCACCCAGCCTTTCTTTCCGCGCGCAATGGGTCTTCAAGCGGTTCGATTTTCGGAACTTGCCAAGGATATTGACGATCTTGAAACCTGGATGATGAACACGGGCTACGTCGGCGGAGACCAGCTTGACGTTGATGCAGGCAAGGCGTTGAAGGTGAAGATAAAGCATTCTTCGGCCATGCTCGAGGCGATGCTTGCAAAGAAGATCGTCTGGAAGCTTGACCCCGATTTCGGATACGAGATAGCGGATGTGGATAATCCGAAGAACGCGGAGCTTTTAGCCAAGGTACCGAAGGAAGTGTTGAACCCCATGCTTTTCTTCGAACGCACGGGCAAGATGGACATCTACAAAGCCTGGGTCAAAAAG
Organism: bacterium; assembly: GCA_012517375.1. NCBI lineage: Bacteria > bacterium. The sequence continues at coordinate 39,770 of JAAYVC010000072.1, forward strand.
ATGAAGGAGGAGCGAAGGGCGTTTCTCGAGAAGTACAAGGTTGACCCGAAGATAATAGCGACTATACCGAAATAGACACTACACAACCTTGCTCCGTAGCGTCGTGGGAATCCCATCTTTTACCCCGCAAAACCGCTTCGCGTTTTCGCGGGGACCCCATCCATTGAGTTTAGGATGCAGGGACCGGCTGCGTGTCTTCCAGACGCGAAAAAATCGGCGCTTAGCCCCGAACCCTTAATAATCCTTCGCTTCAACGCCAATAGTTCAATAAAGCCGATTAACAAACCTGGGCTACGAGATAAATCAGTATTTCAGGTTTCGTGGGTTCAATACAGGCAAATCGGTCAGGAGAAATCCTTCTAACGTTTCTTGGACGCTGGAATCTGGAGTTACTGACAGGCAGTTTTAAGTGCTGAAAACGATGGGGCCGGTCAGATGACCGGCCCCAAATTACCTACCCTAATCGATCTAGATCAAATTACGGTCAAGAAAAACGAGGAAGGTATTCATTGAAAGTTTACCAGCGTTTGCGGTCGTAGCTTGGTGCACGGTCGCGGTTATAACCGCCGCCGCTCGAACGATTGAAGCCGCCTTCTCTGTCGCCGCGCTCGCGCGGGGGACGGGCTTCCTCAACCTTGATCTCGCGACCGTCGTGTTCTGTTCCGCTGATGGCCGAAATGGCCGCTCTTGCTTCCTCGTCATTCGGCATTTCCACAAAGGCAAATCCGCGAGGGCTGTTGGTGTAGCGATCCTTGGGGACCCCTACATTGGATACTTCCCCGTGCTGCGAGAATATCTCGCGAACCTTATCCTCGGTA
>JAAYVC010000073.1 GCA_012517375.1 bacterium
AACAAGGGCACACACATAGGAATAGAGGGAATACACTATGATACATCATCCAGTGATGGCACAATGAGACTTTGTATAAGACGCAGCCGCATTTGGACTGACGAAGAATTGGCAATGGATAGAACAACCCAACGCAAATTAATTTACTCCTCAGATAGTTCAACCTATCACTTTGTCTATCCTTCAAAAGGTTATATTTATTATACCCGCAGCACTGAACCTTCAGAATACTGGAAACCCGCCATAAATAGGGGGAGTAATGGGGCTCTTTTAGGTCGTGGAATATGGCCTGCAATGACTCTTGATCAAACAAGTAAACCTATCGTAGTCTGGATGGACACCCTTGACAGTTTTCGAGTACATTACAACTATTGTCCTTGGGCAAATACGATTTTCACATATCAGTGCCCTGAAAATTTAGATTGTGAACTTAGGCTATCCGGTGTGCCTGGGCCTGTAGCCATAGACTATGGTTTCGGAAAAGTTGGCAGTACCGTAAACCCAGGTGGTTTTGATGTCAGCAACCCGCCAAGCGGAAGTAATGATACTGGAACAGTACATCTTGCTTACATCAATGACGAAAATGAACTTCATTACGTTCATTTTTTTAGGTCCACGCCAGAATCTCTCGTTGACCAATGCCTTGATGATGATATTGATATAAGCTCGCGCATAACAGGAACGTCGATAGAAGTTGACTCAATCGCAAAAAAAATCTACATTGCTTATGGATGCGTAAAAGATGATATAGCAGCGTGCTATTATTTTGAGAAGGATTCTAATGGCACATGGCACGGCCCAACAATGTTACCTTCGAGTATAAGCGATTCGACAAGTGAACCATTAGTTCCGTTTCTTGACATAGATGGTCTATTCTTGCGCGCCGTTTATAATGCTAATGACAAAATCTATTATAATCAAAAGTACCGGTATGTTGGATATCAAGGATGGCTGTCTCCATGTAGTTTGATTACTCAAATGTCAGGGAAAAACCATTATCCACAAATTGCAGGCAACCAGATAACTTGGACGAATTACGTAACCACTGATTCTAGCAATGTCTGGGCGAGATCTTTGAATGGTTCAGCTTTCAGACTTGACACGGCATATCTCGGAAAGAGCTACTTTTGTCATACTACAAAAGAGGGTTCAGGTTCGGCACAACTTTATCAGCATGGTGTTTTCTCAGGCCCTAAGTGGGCGATATACTATCGAGGTTCTAACGGTTTTGGAGGTAACCAAGAAAGAGAAGGGGAACCCATTGCCTTTGTTCCCAAGGAACCGATATTCAAGATGTCCATACCTAACAACATCCTTGTAGGTTCACGACTGAGCATCTTCACGACGGGCGGCGACTGCCGTATATTAGTCTATGACATAACCGGACGCCAGATTGCGAGCCAGGACATTAAGGATGTTTCAAAGCTTGCAAGAATCGAGACACCCCTTGACTGCAACGGATGGGCCAAGGGCGTCTACTTTGTGCGGGCAGTACCCCGTGAAGGTGAAGCAAAAACTTCAAGAGTAGTGCTCTTGAAGTAAAGCTCTCTTGATAGTACAGACAGATAGTTTTTAGCGGAAGACAACTCTGTACAAGAAAGGCGTTTTCCGAAGCGCTTGACTAGCCATGACTCATGCGTATCATTCTACTCGTGAGAATCAGCATCCGCTATAAGATAGCCGGTCTCCTCGTAGTACTCGTATTCCTCTTGATGGGCGGCACAGGTTTCGCGATTATTAGACTTGTGCGCCAGTCTTTTTTAGAGGAGATAAAGCTCCGTGGTATAATTCTTGCCCGCAACGTCGCCTTTTCGGCAGAAGACCCCCTGATGGAGCAAGACGACCTTACCCTGGCGATTCTTTCAAGGGATGCCTTGAAGCATAAGGGAAGCGTTTACGCTTTTATACTTGACCAGGACGGTCTGGCAGCCTCGGCGCCTGCAAGAATGGAGCGCAATAAGGATTCAACTAGAATCTTTTTCCAGGACAGCTTATGGCGCAAAAGCATCCCTCATGCCATAAAAATACCTAAAGGACAGGATTACGCCGCACAGACGGTCTACGATAAGCACTGGGGCGAGATATACGAGGTTGCGGTACCCGTTATGCTCGGAGGACAGAAACAGATAGGCGAAGTCCATGTTGGAATCGACCTTACAAGCCTGCAGGAGGCCTCGAGAAACATTCAGCTCGTTGTGGGCGGAATCGCTCTTGCCGGCATCCTTGTCGGCATCCTTGGAGCGTTCGGACTCGCTTCGCTCCTCATAAGACCATTGAAAGCGCTCGTTTTCGGTGTTCACGAGATAGGCAGGGGAAACTTCGAGTTTCGCATAAAGAAACAGGCTAACGACGAGATAGGCGATCTTACGGTCGAGTTCAACAAGATGGCAAAAGACTTGAAGGACAAGGTGCTTATCGAGGATGCATTCAAGCGCTATGTTTCTCACCAGGTTGCAGAAGAAATACTCAAGGACCCGGACGTCTTCGCGAAATCCCTGAAGGGCGAAAAGAAGCCTGTAACGATATTCTTCGGCGATATAAGGGGTTTTACGACCATATCCGAGCAGCTGCCGCCGGAGGAGGTGGTCGCGTTCCTCAACTTTTATCTGACCGAGATGACGACCATCATCTTTCAGAACGAGGGGACAATCGATAAGTTCATGGGCGACTGCATAATGGCGATATTCGGAGCGCCTGTAAAACACGATGCCGATGTCTTTCATGCGGTAAACTCGGCTGTAGAGATTCAAAAGAAGGTCGAGGAACTCAACAGACAGCGTCTACTGGAGGGCAAGCGCGACATTCACGTGGGAATCGGCATCAATTACGGCGAGGCGGTCGTCGGAAATATAGGTTCCACACAAAGGCTCGAGTACACCGTAATCGGCGACAGCGTAAACACAGCGGCAAGGCTTCAGACTCTTGCAAAAGGAGGCGAGATAGTTGTTTCGGAATCCGTCTATCACGAGGCGAAGGACAAGTTCGACTTCATCCCGATGGAACCTGTACAGGTAAAGGGCAAGTCAAAGCTTTTGAACGTGTGGAAGTTAAAACTACCCATATACACAAGCGCAACATACGAAAGCACTCCGCCTGTTAAGCCTCACGGCGCCGATGAAAAGAAAGCGGATTAGCACTTAAAAAGGAGTTCCTTAAAAATGATTCGTCTAGGAGTTATAGGAGCAGGATACTGGGGGCCGAACCTCATACGCAACTTCGCATCGCTAAAAAATGTAACACTTGAAAAAATAGCCGATCTTGATCTGGCCGTTCTCGATAAGATAAAACCCGAATACCCCAATACAAAATTCACGCAAGATGCGGACGAGCTTTTCGATTCGGATATCGATGCGATTTGCGTCGCTACGAGCGCGCCCACGCATTATGAACTCGCAAAAAAAGCGCTTCTTGCAGAAAAGCATGTATTCTGTGAAAAGCCCCTGACCCTGAAATCGGAAGAGGCAAGGGAGTTGGTGGAGCTTGCCGAAAAGAAAGACCGCAGGCTGATGGTCGGACACCTTATGCTCTATCATCCGGCGATACGTAAGCTGAAGGAATTCATAGACTCCGGGAAATTAGGAGAGGTCTTTTACGTAAATTCCATGCGGGTAAATCTGGGAATAGCGCGTTCCAACGAAAACGCTCTGTGGAGTCTTGCCCCTCACGATATCTCGATAATACTCTATCTTTTCGGTTCAAGCCTTCCCGTAGGCGTATCGGCAACAGGCAAGGATTTCTTGACCAAAGGGGTGGAGGACATAGTTTTTGCATCGCTATTCTTCAACGGAAACCAGATGGCCCATACAAGAGTCTCATGGCTTGACCCTGAGAAGATACGTCGAGTGAAGGTAACGGGATCCCGAGGCATTGCGATTTTTGACGACGTTGGAAAGGACTCGGTCGTCAAGTTTCACGAGGACTGGATTGAACCAAAAGAAGCGGGTGATTTCACATATCACAAGAGCAAAACACCCGGGATTTTTGAATTGGATAAAGTTGAACCTCTTAAGCTGGAATGCGAGCACTTTGCTGAGTGCGTAATCCAAGGAAAGAAACCGTTAACGGACGGCCAGAATGGAGCCGATGTGGTATCCATACTGGAACGCGCCGAGGAATCTTTGAAAGACAAAGGAGCATACAAATCCTTATGAACGAAAAGAAATACTTCGTCCACCCTACAGCCGTGGTGGATGAACCTGTCGATATCGGAGATGGCACCAAGATATGGCACTTTTCGCACATATCGGGCGGAGCCAAGATAGGCGAACGCTGCACCCTTGGGCAGAACGTGTACGTGGCATCGAGAGTGACAGTTGGCAGCAACTGCAAGGTTCAAAACAATGTAAGCATATACGATCTTGTCACGCTCGAGGACAACGTATTCTGCGGACCAAGCTGCGTATTCACCAACGACATGAATCCGCGCGCAGCATACCCCAAAGGCGGAGCGTGGATACCGACGCTCGTCAAGGAAGGAGCGTCGATAGGAGCTAATGCGACAATCGTCTGCGGAACAACGCTGGGCAAATGGTGCTTTGTCGGCGCAGGAGCCGTTGTAGCGAAGGACGTTGCGGACTACGCGGTGATGGTCGGCGTTCCTGCAAAAAGGATAGGCTGGATGTGCGAGTGCGGTAACCGCATGGATTTCAAGAACAGCGACACTTTTTTATGCAGCGACCGCTGCAAGGGCACTTATAAGCTCGAAGCGGACGTCGTAAGGAGGATAAAGTGAAGGTTCCTGCGATAGACATGTGGGCTCATCACGAGCCTTTAATGGCCGAGTTCAAGGAAGCGCTCGAGAGCACAGTTAAGGCAGGCGATTTCATTCTGGGAAAGGAGGAGAAGGAGTTCGAGGCTGAATGCATTAAGTATCTGGACGTCAAGTATGCGATAGGCGTCGGCAACGGCACTGACGCCCTAGCGATATGTTTGCGAGCAATGGATGTTGGTCCGGGCGACGAGGTAATCACTACTCCCTTCACCTTTATTGCGACCGCAGAGGTGATTGTCGCACTGGGCGCGAAGCCCGTTTTTGCGGACATAAAGCCCAATACCTTCAATATCGATCCGGCAAAGATCGAGAAAGCGATTACTGGAAAAACCAAGGTCATCTTGCCCGTTCACCTTTACGGCCAGGCAGCCGAGATGGAACCAATTCTTGAGTTAGCAAAAAAACGCAATATCAAGGTTCTTGAGGACGCAGCCCAGGCATTCGGAACGACCTACAAGGGAAAGAAGGTCGGCGGACTCGGAGATTTGACTATATTCTCGTTCTTCCCGACAAAGAATCTAGGCGCACTCGGCGACGGCGGACTTATTACAACCAATGACGATGCGCTTTATGAAAAATGCCGCTTGATAAGGGTGCACGGCGCGCCGAAGAAGTACTACCATACATTGATTGGCCAGAATTCAAGGCTCGATACCCTGCAGGCCGCTTTTTTGAGAATCAAGCTTCGCCATCTGGACCGCTACAACTCAACAAGGGCAAAGAACGCGGAAGCTTACAACAAAGAACTCGCGGACAAGGTTAATACTCCGTTCGTTCATCCGGATTCCAACCACATCTATCATCAGTATACGATTCGCACCCCGAAGCGGGATGCCCTTATTGAGTTTCTTAAGCAAGCTGAGATAGGCACTGGCGTTCACTATCCGTATCCCCTGCACCGCCAGCCGGTTCTTGAATTTCTGGAACTTGGCGAAGGCTCTTTCCCTGAATCGGAGAAGGCGGCAAAAGAAGTCATATCGCTTCCCTGCTACCCTGAGATGACCCAAGACCAGCGCTCATGGGTAATTGCGAAGATACGGGAGTTTTTCGCGAAGTAGCCAATGGCCTTCTGGTACGCCAGGGGGAACCTCCCCCATGCAGGAGTAATGATTCTGGCTGTTCCGCTGGAGCAGACCACTACCGGCATACCGGGAACCAGGCTCGGTCCGGACAGGATAAGACAGTTCTCGGAAAACGCGGAGAGCTATAGTCCTTATTTCAAGAAGGACCTGGCGGATTGTTCTATTTCGGACGCAGGCAATCTTGAGTTTGACTACTTGCCGACGATTAATGAGAAGCTTGCACTGATTCAAAAAAAGGTTTCGGACTGTCTCACACAAAAGGCCAAACCCCTCCTCGTGGGCGGAGAACACACGTTGACGCTCGCTGCTGTCCGGGCGATGATTTCGAAATATCCTGATCTTGCTCTACTTCAGCTCGACGCCCATGCGGATCTTAGGGATGTTGGAGAATCGGGTTCTAAGACCGCGCACGACACCGTTATTAAAAGGGTTTCAGAGATCCTTAAGCCGGATTCGATCATACAGACAGGCATACGTTGCATGTCAAGGGAGGAGAGTGCGCTATCTGAGGCCTTGACTATGGATATAACCGACATCGAAGGCATAAGGAAAAAGCTCGCTAAAAGACCAGTGTGGCTGACGTTAGACCTCGACATACTCGATCCATCCATAATGCCTGCAGTAGGGACCCCTGAACCAATGGGCGCAAGCTACCGGGAGGTCATTGACCTTTTAGTGGGACTCAAGGGTATCAACTTCGTAGGTGCTGATATTGTGGAGTTCAACCCGCTCGCCGCCGATTTCGCGGCGCCTGCAGTTACCGCGGCCAATCTGGTGAGAGAGGCTTGCTGTCTTTTGGTCTGGTCAGCACATGGGCTTCAATAAAACTCATCGGATACATTAAGTACACTTTGCAATTCACCAGTCAACCAGACCGCTAAAAGTATATGTAGCCGTTCATAGAATCGTTTTTTTCGTTAAAATACTATTTTTTTTCCGTCCGGCAAATATCCTTAATTCAGAAAAGCACAAACTTGAATAAGGTATAGTGATGCCCTTAGGGTAAAAAGAGCAATACTTTACTCCTCCCGCAACCACTCGAGCTTGTTTTACTTTTAGGGTGCCGCTAATGGGCATGACTTTTTTTGTTCTTTTTGACTGGTGTCTAAAAGACAACGTTAGTGTTTTCTTGGGATTAATTATTCTTCTATAACGGCGACTGCGGTCGCGTACTCCCTTAGGTGGGAGATGGAGATGTGGGCTTTCATCCTGCCCATAAACTCGGCAACCTTTCCATAGACCTTGACAGTGGGACGCGAAAGCTCGTTATCAATTATCTCGACCTCGGTCCATTTGACGCCTCTTGAGTATCCGGTTCCGAGCGCCTTAAGGACTGCCTCCTTTGCTGCCCAGCGCGCGGCAAGACGTTCCGAAGGGTCCTCGTGCCTAAGGCAGAATTCAAGCTCCCTATCTGTGTAGACGCCCTTATGGAACCGCTCACCGAGTCTTTGGTGCGCCTTGCGTATGCGCTCGACCTCGATGATGTCTATTCCTACTCCAAAAATCATCCTGCGAGCATAAGGCAAAGCGTGCAAAAGTCAAGGACCAGCCTTTCCTCTTGACAATGAAGTGCCCTACCGTATAGTTATTCAAGGTCTTCTAACGGGTCGGGTAAGATTTTCCTTCTTGCCCGACTGAGAGCACAAAGGAGGAAAAAAATGATTAAATCACTCCAGGCTTTCTTTGCATTATTTTTATTTGCGACCTCACTCACCGCCCGGACGCCGGATACTCTCTGGACACGGGTCTACGGTGGTTCAGGGGCAGACGTCGCCTACTCAGTCATCGAGACCTCGGACGGGTACTACCTGGCGGCAGGTTATACGGGTTTCGGAGCAGGTCTCCAGGACTGCTGGCTCATGAAGCTTGATAAATCTGGTGATACGCTCTGGACAAAGACGTTCGGCGGAACCGCAGAGGACGGCGCGCACAAGGTCGCGGAAGCGCACGATGGAGGCTACATTGTTGTCGGCTACACAGAAAGCTCAGGTTCTGGCGGCAAGGATGCATACATCGTAAAAACGGACAGGAACGGAGCAACGAAGTGGACAAAAACTTACGGCACGGCTCTGCAGGAAGCTTTATACGGCATCGCTCCGACAACGGGCGGCTACGTTGTATGCGGCTACCGCAACGGTCCCTCCGGCTGGACCAAGGGCGACTTGTGGATTATAAAGATAGACGAATCAGGCGACACTCTGTGGACGAAAACATACGGCGGTCCGGGAGAAGAATCGGGCACAGCAATCCAGAAGCTCGATGACGGATTCATCCTCTCAGGTTCAACCGCCTCGTTCGGCGCAGGCGGAAAGGACGCATGGCTCGTAAGGATAGACGAGTATGGCGACACCCTGTGGACGCGCACTTACGGTCAGTCGCTCGAGGACGTGGCTTACGGACTCAACGTAACCAACACGGAAGGTTTCGTAATGACCGGCTACATTGACGGCACGGGTGCCTGGACTGCCGGCGATTTATGGATAATCGAGACTGACAAGGATGGAAATACATTCTCCACCAAACGCTACGGTTCGGCAGGCGAGGATTTCGGTTTCGACATCTGCCAGACTACGGACGGAGGCTACGTGACAGGCGGCGAACGCGCTTTGAATGCAGGCGATATGTGGATTCTCAAGACCGACAAAGATGCCGATACCATGTGGGGGTGGATTTGCGGTATGCCTGCGATGCAGAGTTCGCTTTCGCTTTTCCCCGCATCGGACGGCGGGTACATAGCTGCGGGCTTCGCGATGCAAGGAGCCGCACCCGATTTCTATATAGTCAAGACCAGACCTGCACTCTCACTCGTCTCGCCGAACGGCAGCGAAGAGCTTGCATCTGGAGCGCCCTATCCGATTCGCTGGCATGTGGAGAATTCTTCAAAACCGCCTCATACATTCAGGCTGCTTTGTTCTGAAGACGCGGGAACGAGCTTTCCGGATACCATAGTCTCGGGAATCAATCCCGCTGACTCATCATACACATGGACGGTTTCATTGAATCAAGGCAGCAGCTTCCGCATAAGGATAGAACTGCTGGATGAGTCAAACGAAGTTCTAGCTGCAGATGAAAGCGACGATAATTTCATCATAGGAACCGGCATAGAGGAACCCGTAACACCCACCACCCCCTCCCTCCTGCTCGACGTCGCTGATCCGTCCTCAATCCGATATTCCCTGCCCTCAGGCGAGCGTGGAACGATTACCCTTTACGACCCCTCGGGCAGAAGGATCGAGAGCTACCGAGTTCAGGGTGAGGGGCAAGTGGCGATGAAATCGAGTCTCTCGTCGGGCGTCTACTTCGTGAAGCTTGAAACGGGAAAGGTGTCGATTGCCAGGAAGGCAGTGGTGCTCAACTAAATGAGCATTCCCTTCGGGAATAGATTGCTTCGTCTTCTCGACGAAGACTCGCAAAGACATATTGCGAGTTCTGTTAAATCTGAACGCATACCATCAATTCTGACCTCAAGAGGTGTCCCTTTTTGTCTAGCTTTTGTCTACGTTTTGTCTATCTTTTGGGTACTCTTCTGTCCATCTTTTGTCATGCTTTTGTCCACCTTCTGATCATGATTCTGGGCTACGTTTCTTTAATCCTGAGTCGGTTCGGGGTCCCCAACGGGGTGCGCAGCAACCTGTTGGGGTGAATGATTCCTGACCACAAAGAATTAACCCTGCACTGATTTCAGGGTCCCCAAAAAGTTATGGAGTAACTTTTTGGGGTTGTAAGATTGACAAAAACCGGGCGCGGAGTAGAATATTTGTTTAGTATCGATTAAAAGATTTTGAATATTCTAAGCCCCCGTAGCTCAGAAGGATAGAGCGATGGTTTCCTAAACCATAGGTCGTGGGTTCGACTCCCTCCGGGGGTATTTAAGAAAGGAGTTTTATGCCTAAGAGATCGGTATCATACCATAAAGGAAAACACTTACACAGGGAAGACGCTTTCACAAAGGTGATTGAAAAAGTCGCACAGTATTACACTAAGTCGCCTTTCCAAGCAATATTAACGACAGTTGCCGCTATCGGCATTGTCGTATTCGGAAGTATTTTTCTTGTTAGGATTCTCGGAGGAGGACCGCCTGCACCGCCGAAAGAGGCATCGTTAAACCTCAGGACTGCGCAAGTTTTATTGCAGCAGCAAAATCTCAAGGCTGCCGAAGATACTTTAAGAAGTGTTATTAAAAAGTACCCTAGAACGATGCCTGGACAGAAATCGCATTACTATCTGGGACAAGTGCTTTATTATCAAGGTAGATACGGTGAGGCCAGGGCGGAGTTTGCAGAATTTGAAAAAGTATACTCGAACAAAAAATCCTTCCTGATGGCATCATCGCTTTACGGACAGGCCAACTGCTATGAAGAGGAAGGCAACTTAGACGAAGCGGCAAAAACGTATCTGCAACTCCCTGAAAAGTATAAAGAATCCGGTCTCGTTCCAGACGCAAGACTTGGTGCAGCAAGGTGTTATACGCTTGCTAAACAATACGACCGGGCGGCTGAAATCTACGAACAGCTATTGAAAGATTATCCCCGTAAGGACTTTCCTATAATTTACTCTAAAGCTGAAAGCGGCTTAGGGAAAATTGACGCCTTGAAGAATCTTTTCTGAAAAAGCTGCAAGCTTGACTTTCAGTTTATGGGTTCCTAGGTTTTCGTTTTAAGTCTACTTCTTCAAGTAACGAAATATAATCCATGCGTGCGGCCTTGAATGAGGCTTTGGCAAGTTCTTGCTCGTTTAATTTAGGTTTAGTTGTATCATCACCAAGTATTTCTTCTCTGACGTACCTATCCCCTTCTCTTATGCCGTCCGAAAACGCCAGACGGTAAACGCCCTGCAGAGCATTAGAAAGAGATGAATCAAGTACAAGACCTGCAGAATCGCAAAACAAGGCTAATGTTCTAACGCCGTTATTACGCCAGGAATCCAACGCCTCGAACTCGACATCTATCTCCGATGAAGAGAGCGTTCCCGCAAGAAACCCGGCTGCAGCTTCCATTGTGAAGATCATGCCGTCTACAAAGCCAATTTCGTACGCATGTTGTGCAAGAGCTTCGCGCAGTTGCCTATCCTTGCTGTCGCAATTGATGATAAATAAAACAACCGGAACAATTGCTAACAGAAAAATGTTTCTTTTCATTCGAAAGTATATGTGCTTGCTTAGCACAAGTCAATCTTTACATTGACACCATCCGTCGTAAACGTATCATCTTCGATGATACGAAGAAGCTTATTCGCGTTTTTTTCATTCCTGTTCATCTCCTGTTCGCAGGAAAAGATGCACCAAGAAACAAGATTTCCAATGCATTCATATCTTACGCTTAAGATCTGGGGGAATGAAGAAACACTTCTCGACAAAGCTGCAAAAGAGTCTTTTGAAGAAGCGGATAGAATCGACAGCATCCTGGATGTGTTCAATACGACAAGTTTGGTCTGGAGACTGAATAACGAAGGAACGCTTGTCTCATCTGAATTGCGGGAAATCCTTACGAAAGGTCTTGATGTTTCCAAACTTACCAATGGAGCTTTCGACCCGACGATATTGCCGCTCATGGAATTATGGGGTTTCATGGATTCTTCCAGTAAGACACGTACAGTTCCTGATTCCAGCCTTGTCTTAAGAACAATTTCTGCAGTTGATTACAGAAAAGTAATTATCCGCGGTGACACTATAAGCCTTGGTAAGAACAGCAGTGATAACTCACAATTAATGCTCGATCTTTCCGGAGTCGCCCAGGGGTATGCGGTTGATCGAATAGTTGATATTCTAAAGTCTATGGGGATAAAGAAGGCCCTTATCGACATGAGCGGAGACATTTACTGTTTTGGTCCAAAAAAGGGAGGCTGGAGCATCGGAATACGGAACCCAAGAGGCGATGGGCTCTTAGGTATAGTTGAACTGGATTCCGGAGCTATTGCGACTTCTGGAGACTACGAAAATTATTTTGAGGCGGAAGGTGTACGTTATCATCATATAATGGACCCCGCTACGGGTTATCCTGTAAGAAATGTAGTATCATCAACCGTAATTGCAAAAACGGCAATAGAAGCCGATATATGGTCCACCACCCTTTTCGTTCTTGGTGAAAAAGGGCTAGGCCTGCTGGATTCGATGCAAAGCGTCCAGGGAATGATAGTGCTGGAAAATGGAAAAGTGTTGAAAACGAAAGGGTTTCCTGAGATAAAGAAGCCGTGAAAGAAGCTCTTTTTTACGAGTGTTTGGAGAATAAGAAGGTCAAATGTCGGCTGTGTTTTCACGAATGCAAGATTGACGAAAATAAAGAAGGCTTATGCATCGCAAGGCGCAACATCGCAGGAAAACTCATCGCCTCGACCTATGGAGAACTTGTAGCAGCCAATCTCGATCCTATTGAAAAAAAGCCTTTGTATCACTTTCATCCCGGCGAAGAGATATTGTCCGTTGCAGCAAACGGCTGTAATCTTGACTGCCCTTTCTGTCAGAATGCTGATATATCAAGGGGAAAAACCTCATCCAGATATGTTCCGCCAGAAAAACTGATTGAGATCGCCTCGGAGAGACGCTCAAAGGGAATCGCTTACACATACACAGAACCTTTAATATGGTTCGAATACCTGCTCGATTCATCAAGGATTGCGCACGAACAAGGTCTTTACAATGTGATTGTCTCCAACGGAACAATAAATGAAAAACCTTTGACAGAGCTTCTCCCCTATATAGATGCCGCCAATATTGATATTAAAGGGGATAACGAGTTTTACCGAAAAGTACTGAAAGGCGACATGAATTCAACATTAAGAACTATCCGGACGCTTTACAGGGCTGGGGTTCACACAGAAGTTACTCTTTTGTTGGTTCCTGGCGGAAACGATTCCGTCGAACAGATCAATGAAGTAATTTCGTTCATCGAATCGTTGGACCTGCGGATCCCTTTTCATATATCGAGATACTTTCCTCATAACCAGTATCCTGCTCCTCCAACTCCTGAGGAAACAATGCTTCGTGCTTACGGGCAGACTAAGGGGCGTCTTTTATATGCATATCTCGGTAATATTGCATTTGAGCATGACAACAACACTTATTGTCCTTCTTGCGGCGCATTACTTATAGAAAGAGCAGGATATAGCGTAAATATCATTGGCGTAGAAGAAGGGCGCTGTTCATCATGCAAGAGAAAAGCTGACGTAGTAGTATGAAACTCTCTTTGAAGCGCGGTGATGCTATTCTTATCATCTGTTTTCTGTTTATTAGTCTGGTAGGTATTGTTTTTATACTAAGCATAAAATCGGATAGAGAACCCCAAATGATAAAAATCAGTTCCGAAGGAAAATTCTTTGAGTTACCCTTGCGCGATACCTTATTCCAGGTTCAAGGTCCATTGGGGGTTACGGACGTCAGGATCAACAAAGGACACGTTTACGTGACAAAAGCGCCCTGCCCGAACAAGCTATGCATGAAACAGGGAAAGATTTCTAGGAATGGAGAATCGATAATATGTATCCCTAACAAGATCATTATAACGATTGAAGGAAACCGTAAAACGGATGCCACTACATACTGAAACTCGCCCGCAAAAGAACAAAGGCGGTAAAAAAGTCGGGGGCAACGAAAATCATCTGAACAAAAGGGATGGCGAAAAAACAATTACACAGAGTATTAACGGCACGATAGAGCTTTCACCCAGACAACGAAATCTGGCTTTACTGGCAGGACTCTCGGCAGCGCTGTATACGGTCGAAAACCTTATACCGCTGCCGATTCCCTGGCTAAGGATAGGCATAGGCAACGTTGGGGTTCTTCTGGCTCTGTATGTTCTTACTCCTCTGGACGGTTTTTTCGTACTCTTGATAAAAATAATCATAGGGTCTTTGCTTTCCGGTAGATTTTTGAGCCCTTTCTTTTTATTTGCTCTCGGTGCGGGAGTACCCTCGTACTGGATTATGGCTGGTATGAAAAAACTTCTGGGCAGGGTTTTCGGACCCGTAGGCATCAGTGTGATTGGAGCGGTTGCTCACAATTTATTACAGCTTGCCGTTGCGTATTTCCTTTTGATGAACAGCCTAAAGTTATTATACCTCATACCCGTGCTTGTATTGATAGGAACTCTTTCAGGTTTACTCGTGGGTTCAATAACGAAATCCACACTGCGTCATATGCACATAAACGTTGACAATTCTAAAGCATAAGATAAGATTAGTGATGCAGACCACTAAGAAGAAGAAAATTACCTGGACGATATGGGGAGCAATACTCGGAATCCTTCTGGGAACGGCTACATCTTCGGCTATCGCGCATCTTGTGAAACCTCAATGGCTCAAAAATCTTCTTGTTGAAGGAGTTGCAATCGGATTTCCTGAGATCTCGACCTCTCTTGGGTTCTTTTCTCTTCATTTCGGTTTCTCGTTGCGCTTCACGCTTCTCTCCGGTCTCTTTATGATTATAATAGGAGGGGTTATGCTTTTGGTCTCTTTCAGGGAAGATTCCTAGGCTTTCAAATTATTCCTCAACCGCAGTCTCGCAATAGAATTTACAACAAATTAGGTATGACCGTTAAGCTCTCATTTTAAGAACAGATAACTCTAGAGAAACCTATCTCTTAAAAACCTCTTTCAGCGTATCCTCGAAAATAGATAAAGCCTCATCGGAGTCTTCTTTAGTGACAACAAGAGGCGGTATCAAGCGGATTCCTGAGGCTCCGCAACCGAGGATGATAAGTCCTCGCATGAAAGCCTGCCTGACGATTGCGTTACGCTTTTCGGGCCACCCTTCACGAGTGTCTTTTGATTTCACGATTTCAACGCCAATCATAAGGCCTCGGCCGCGAGCGTGATCTAGAATGTCCCAGCGCGAAACTAGTTCTTCGAGCTTTGAAAGGAGATAGGCTCCAACCTTTGATGCGTTCTCGACAAGACCTTTCTCTAAGAGATCGATGGTGGCTATAGCCGCACTGCAAGAAACAGGGTTTCCACCAAACGTGGATGCATGTGAACCTGGCTCCCAATCCATTATCTTTGAAGAAGCGACAGTCGCGCCCAGAGGCATGCCGGAAGCGATTCCTTTCGCAATTACGACGATATCGGGAAGAACGTCCTCATGCTCAATGGCAAACATCCTGCCTGTTCTGCCCATTCCGGCCTGAATCTCATCGTCAATAAAGAAAATGCCTTTGCTTTCAAGCAGTTTCTTTAATTCCTTCATGTATCCTGAAGGCGGTATGTTATAACCGCCTTCACCCTGAATGGGTTCAATAAAGAACCCGGCAATCTCTTCCGGATGAACTTCACGCTTAAAGACCACATCCTGGATGTAGTGAAGACAATTCAGATTACATTTGGGAAAAGTCTCGTGAAAAACGCAGCGATAACAATCTGGATAAGGTACATGAACAACATGCGGAACCAATGGAGCAAAATGGGCCCTTTGTACCGCTTTTGAACCGGTCAAGGATAAAGCGCCGAAAGTCCGGCCGTGAAATGCGCCGTAATAGGCTATCCAGTATGGTCTGCGCGTCTTGTATCGTGATAATTTCATGGCTGCCTCAATAGCTTCGGCGCCTGAGTTGGAGAAGAAAACCTTCTTGTTCCCGGAACCGGGTGTTATCTCGGCAAGTTTGGCGGCTAAATCGACCTGTGAAGGGTAGTAAAAGTCTGTCCCTGACATATGAAGGAGCTTCGAAGCCTGCTCCTTAATTGCATCAACGACTTTCGGATGACAATGGCCTGTTGAACACACTGCTATACCCGCTGCGAAATCAAGGAAACAGTTCCCGTCAACGTCCCATAATTTGACACCTTCGCCACGTTCGGCTGCAATAGAGTAAAAACCATCCCTCGTGTAGGATGGAGAAATATACTTTTCTTCCTTTTGTACTAGGGCCTTGAATTTCGGTCCTGGAAGGTTCTTTATTTCGACTTTTGGCATATATCCTCCAGCGTTGTGTCATATTGAATTATCTCCAGGGGAGATAAAATGCTCTAAGTTGCTTGATTAAGTATAATTGTACGCATGATATTGCTGAAAGTCAATAGCTTGATGTTCGTGCACCCATCAGCATCCTCAGACAGTATCGACTGCAGAAGAACATCTAAAGAAATTATTAAATTCGAAGAATACCATATAAGCAACTGCCTAGATTTGTCATAAAAAGACCTTGACAATAATATAGATTTGACTATTATATTATATACGCGCGGGTTAAAGGGCTAAATTGTTTTGATTTCGAAAAAACTGCGCGGACATTCAGGAGGCCAGATTGCTATCATCTAGCAAATATTTCCATGAGTGTAAAGTATTGGAGAAGCGAGCAACGGTAACTATTGAGAAGAAAACTGCTTGCGGAATAAAATAATTAACCAGAGAGTCTTAAACGGACTCGCAAAAAGGAGCATTAGATGAATGCTTTAATGTTTTTATTAGTCCTTGGAGCACTCGAATGGAGGGAGACAACGTTCGAGGATTTCAGGGACGGATCGACCGATCCAATGATGTACACCTCTCACAGAGCACAATACGAGGTAGAACCTGGCTGCGTCGAGTTCTATGCCCGATGGGACGCTGACAACAACGGTTTTTATGACCTGTTCGTGGCAGGCCGAAGCTCCTATGGCCAGAAGCTGTTCATGGGCCAGTCAGGAGCATCATACGATGTCGGGCATACCATAACGTACCTAGATTGCCAGCCGTATTCCGGGGATGCATCCGGCGGTATTGACCTGGCTGACCTCAATATGGATGGTTATCCGGAAGCTATCCATTCAGGTGGCTGGTACTCGCCTGCGGCCTACCTCTATTGGGGAACACCTACAGGCCCTTCACCTTCGAATCCCACCCTCCTGCCTATGCGAACTAACTACGGCAACTGTCACGAAACTGCGTTCGTTTACGATATCGACAAGGATGGATATCTGGATATCACCGTCTGCGGCGGAACAGGAACTCCAAGCCAGAACTACACGCGAATTTTCTGGGGCGACGAGACATTTCTATACTCAGTCTACACAGAACTTCCCTCTGGAATCGGATGCCAGCATAATCTTGAGATGGCCGACCTAGATCATGACGGCTGGGTGGATATGATTATTCCGAATTACGGAACAACCAACGCATCCATTGTCCATTGGAGCGAAGGTAGAAATTACTCCGTTGAAACCCTGAGTCTTTCCCTTCTTGGCGGAACGAGCCTTCACGGTTTGACCATCGCCGATTTCAATAAAGATGAATTGCTTGATATTGTCTTTACCGGCTACTCGAACATCAGCAAGGCCGTCATCTTCTGGGGGAACGAAGACGGATATTCAACAGCGAATACGCTTGTCCTAAACGCTGGCCAATGCTATGGAGGCAGTTCATCGATGGATATAGACTCGGATGGAGATCTGGATATCATATTCCACAGAAACGGCAGTTCCACGACTTATCCAAGACTTTATTTAAACCTCGGGGAATCTCCCTACTTCAAGGATTCAAATCACCCGGATACATGCCGTAACCTCGGTAACGTTCCTGTTAACGGAACAGGTGGATTCACGGCAGACTTCAACTACGATGGAAATCTGGACATATTCCTGAACGCCCACCAATCAGGCAATCCATTCACAGGACAGTCTCCGATACTGTGGGGGCCTCACTACACAAACGTCACCTTCCTGCCTCACCAGGGTTACGATCATCACGGAGTCTTCCGCGAACCAGGCAACGTTTACGACCGCAGTTTCTCGGCCTGGTATTACTCGTCGGTGTTTGACTGCGGCGAAGACTATGACCGGCCCAAGGAAGGCTTGCTCGACTACATAGGATATGAGCCTACGGGGTCAAGGATAGCGTTCAGCATGCGTTCAGGACCCGATTCAATTCCCGATATCTATTGGTCTAAATGGTATCCTGTTGAGAACGGCTACGCTGATCCGCGCTCGTTGACCAGGCGCTACGTTCAGTACAGGGCGGAATTCAGCTATCAGCGGCCTTCATGGCTGCCGTGGCTTGAAGAGATAGGCATCTCATTCCGGGTTCTTAACTTCGGCTTGAAGCTCTGGCCGGACAGCGTTACATCGGCGTCTCCGACGAATTACGCCGACTACAAGTGCAAGCTATGGTATATGGGTGATAACCGAGATTCCTTCCATCTCAATATCCGGGAAGATGTTCTTAAGCCTGACTGGAGAATCGAATTCTGGGATACGCTTTACCTTGACACTATCCCCCACTTTATCAAATTAGACGGTAATATGCAGATTGGCAAGGATACCGCTTTCATCGCCAGGATTTTCGCCCCTCAGAACGCAATCGTAGGCGACTCGAATATCACTATCGTATGGACCAAGACCAGGTACTGCTCAAAGGACATGAAGGATTCAGTCATGCTGATAACCAGAGTGGCCGCCCCTGGCGTTCTGGAAACAAGAATAGTACAACCCGCTCATCTTGAGGCATCAACATTATCCAATACCGGCGTCATTAATTTCTTTATTCCTACAGGCGAAAAAGCTAAACTTGTTGTTTATGACGCTTCTGGCAGACGAATCTATGTAACCCAGATTCAAGGTTCGGGTCAAATTGAATGGTCAACGCCTTCCACGGCTTCAGGGCTTTATTTCGTAAGACTTGAAGGATCTTCTGAAACAATCGTCAAGAAGGTTGTTCTGACCAAGTAAAACAATCGTATAATGACTTAAGTACAAATTGATTAAGGATATCCTCCCGTGAAACAAGGGAGGATATCCTTATGAAAGGAGAAGAATAGGCATGCTCGTGTTATTTTTATTTACAGGAGCTCTTGAATGGACAGAAACAACGGCTGAAGATTTCATTTCCAATCTCGGTCATGACCCTATGCTTTACATCTCGCAAAGGGCTAATCTTGAAACCGTTCCGGGCTGCGTTGAGTTCTTTGCCAGATTCGACGTTAACAACGACGGCTACTATGACGTATTGGCCTCCGATGAAGGAGGCACAACCAGATATTTGAGGCTTTATAAAGGTTCCGCCAGCGGCTTCAATCCATCTGACTCAATTTATTATCGCATATCTTCGGGCGGCGGTGGCTGCGATCTTGCAGATCTCTCTCTTGACGGTTTTGCCGAATTGATTCATTCAGGATATTCAGCGAGACGTATAACTATATACTGGAACGACGGAATCAACGGTCCAAATCCGAATGATACTACCGTTCTTACGCCTCCGAACAACGGCGACCCTGAAACAGTCTACATCTACGACCTCGATAAGGATACTTATCTCGATGTCCTCGCGGCTGACGCTAGCTCGCATCAATTGATTGTATTTTGGGGATTCCCTACCGGGAATCCATCGCGGCCTGTCGGCTATTCGAGCGCCATAGTATCGTCCTTCAATCAAGGCGGCGGAGAACACAATATAGAAGTCGGCGACATAAACAAAGACGGATGGGGCGACATCATAGCGGGCGGCGACAATACGTCCCAGTACAATCACATATACTTTTGGGGTCCCTACAGGACACCGTCTGCAAGATGGGACATTCTTGGCGCTGGAGGTTCGAATCATGGTACGTCGATGGCGGACCTTAACAATGACGGATGGCTTGATATTGTTTTCACTCTCTCATACGCAGGCGGGGGACAGAAAGCCAGGGTATACTTCTACGACCCCGAGTCCGAATCCTATCCGTCAACAAAAACCATACTTCTGACACCCGGATCATGCTACGGAGGTTCAGCGGTTTGGGACTGGGGAGATACGAAGGGTAATCCCTTTCCTGATGGAAACCTTGATATAATATTTTTCAGGGCAGATCCGAACAACAGACGCCCGCCTGTGGTTTACTATAATCAAGGTGAAGAACCTTACTTCTGGGATTCCGACTCGACCACCAAAAATCTAGGCAACTCTAATATAGTTTGTTCTGGCGGCTTTGTAGCCGACTTCAACTACGACGGCTGGTGGGATATCTATCTTAACGCTTACGTAAATCATAAAGCCTCTTACATTCTTTATGGTCCTGATTACCGTATGCAGGACGCCGATTCAGTCCCGGTTAATGCCGATCACCATGGAGTGTTCCGCGAACCGGGCAATATCTATAATCGGAACTACACGGCTTGGTATGACTCCGATATATTCGACTGCGGCGAATACTATGACGGAGCAAAAAACGTAGAAGTCACATATGTCGCAAAAAAACCAGGAACATCTTCGATGGAATTCTACATGCGCTCTGGGCCGGATTCGGTTATCTCTTCAGGCTGGACGGACTGGTCTAAGGTTGAAAACGGACAATGCGACCCCCAGGCTTTGAGGTGGCGATACGTTCAGTACCGTGCTGAATTCTGCTATCCTAAACCAGCATACCTTCCCTGGCTGGAATATGTAAAATTCGCATTCAGACCCCTGGATTTCAAACTCAAGCTTTGGCCGGACAGCATCAAAACCATATCCGCAAGCAACTATACAGATTACTACCTGCAGCTTTACTACAGAGGCGACGAACACGACTCATTCCATTTGAGCGTTCGAGAGGACATCATGAAGCCTGGCTGGCGGGTCGAATACTGGGATACAGCTTATACGGACACTATTCCTAGATACATCAAGATGAAGCCCATCATCCCAAATGGAGACGATACGGCTTTCTACGCAAGGATATATGCGCCTGCAGACGCTCAGGTCGGCGATTCTAACATTACGCTGATTCGCGTTAAAACCAGGTACTGTTCGCGCGAGATGAGGGATTCAGTAATGCTCATAAGCAAAGTTGTTGCGCCAGGCGTTATCGATAGCCGATTAGTCAGACCAGAAGCTTTGACCGTAGAATCGTTTTCAAGCAAAGGATTATTGAGCTACGCTTTATCCCCTGACGAAAAAGGAACTATTCATGTTTTTGACGCTTCGGGAAGACTTTTATACGAACGCGATGTTACGGGTTCCGGAACTCTTGAATGGTCCAATCCCTCAACTCCATCCGGTTTGTATTTCGTAAGGCTTGAAAGACCTTCTGGAATAGTCGTCAAGAAGGCGGTTCTGACTAAATAAAAACTATTTTAACAAGGTAAAAAGTAAAAGTGCAACAGGAGACAGGCGCCTTTTAGGCGCCTGTCATTTTAATTTCTTATATAGATACCAATCCCTGCGTCCGGCTCCCCTGTCTAAATAAATCTCGAACACTTCATCTGAACTTGTCTTTACAAGAAAAACATTGCGGTGACGGCGCATGAGCCAAGTGCGCCTTTTCGGAGAAGCTTCGGAGAAACTGTGATCCTGCCAGCTCTTAATGATTTCCGTGACGCAGAAGCTCTTCTTCGCCCATATGAAACTCACGGGAACAGGCTCATCCTCCATCGTCTCAACCTTTATCTTCTCGCCGACGAACTTGCCTTTCTCGTCAATCATTTTAATAAGGCTTCTCCACTTGTTTCAATCTGAAGTACAATACTAGCAATCCGGATCGTTACTCGTATTCTGACCAGAGAGTTCTCCAGCTTTTCGTATCTCCTGTGTCGGGAGCCTTAACAAGAGCCATTCCGGCAAGATGGCCATCGTCCATTCTCAGGTAAAGCAGGTTTTCTTCAAGGAATACTACATCATCAGAGGACTTAACGCTCCACTGCCCGCCTACAGCAGTTCCTAGGGATATTATCTCATTAAGAGTATCCGGATCGAGAATTTTCTTCAGAATGGCTGTATACGAAGGAGATATCTCCTTCGCTTGCTTCAATTCAGCACTTAGCGAATCTATCTTAGTTCCAAGAATCTTGATTTGTTTAGTTTTTTCTGATAGCTCCTTCTCGAAATTCGTGTGGGATACCGGTCCCAGGAAATAGAAACCAACAGCGCCTATTCCTATTCCAAGCACAAACGCTATTATTCCGATAAGAACCTTGGAAAATCCGCCTTTGCTAGTCGATTTCGTAGGCTCTGATGAATCTGATTCAATCATCTTTCCTCCTTAGTAATTGGTTCTATACCCCAGTATGTACGTCTGGGTATGGTAGTGCTCAAAACTCCAAATGTGAAAGGATCTGCCCATTTAAGCTCAGAAGTAGCAATCAGGGTTTCCTGTTTTGGTTTGGATTTGTTGTCTGAATCTGAATAAACAAGACTGAAGGATGCGCAGCTTGGCGAACATTCGTAGTCGAATTCGGACCACGGTATTGCAAGCTCATAATTGACGCCCTTCTCGCTTTTTGAAAACCCGGCTTTTACGAAAACTCGGGTATCTGAGTCTTCGGGCAGCCAGCGCTCGAGAATCGGTTTTGAGGCCGAACCCTCGGCCAATGCAATCTGCGATACGTAGGGATCCTTGACCCTGTCCCATAACTCTGGATAATAATCCCCGGCTTCACTGACCAGAGAAGTAAGTTTATCAATCCAAAGTTCTAGGTGATCGCAAGACATCAAATCTTCTATCTTCGCGGGTTTGACGTATGAGTCATCAGCGACCTTCACGAAGATGTAGACATTTTCATCGTCGTACAATGCGCGAGTAGACATCCAGCAGTCCTCCTTTCCCTCCCAGGAGTTTCTACCGTAGGTTATCCAGCAGGTGTCAAGTGTTCTGACGCCCTTCCACGCTGCTTCATCATCATTACCATCAATATTGAGGACACCGCCCAGTCTTTCCGCGTAGATTGTCGCATAACTAGCGGTTTTTTCAACGTCATCCCAAATCTTTTCGATGTATCCTATGCCTGTCTCCTCATCAAAGCTAGTTGCGGAACCAAGTCCTGCCACACCACCCGACGAAAATGAACGAGTCCAGAACTTGTTCTGCACAGAATCCCAGGAAAGGATCCACTCGCTGAATTGATTCATTACACCCCGGTGTTGGAATATATCAAGCATACCGCAATCCAGGTCGATTTGGACTGGCGTTCCGTAATCGAATTCGCCTGCTAGAGGTTGATCGACTACCCTTTCAGACGACTTGCCCTTAGAGATGAGAACAAGAATACGGTTGGTTCTGTTTTCTATCTCACCTAGACTCGTTGCGACCTTGTAATAACATAGAGCAATATCACTCTTGCCGTCGACATTAAAGTCTCCTGAGGCGACGCTTTCCTCGTCTATTATCCAGCCCTTCGGAATAAACCTTTCAGCATCCTTGCGAATATCAGCTGAAAGCAAAGATAGGGTTGCAAACGCAAAAACGATGATTGACTTAATCAACTTTACTCCTCCATGGATTTATGAATAATCATATTGACTATTTGCTTTTTTGCAAGTTTTTTAACACAAGTATTGACAAAAGGGTTCTCCAAGTTTTGCTTTAACAAAGGAGGCTTAGTGATAAAGTATATTTCATTTTTTTTGATAGTCTTTGTGGTGGGTTGCGGAAAGGAACGTAAAATCGTTAACACATGGTTCACTCTTGACAACTACGCTATAAGTATAAATGCCGATTCAATCTCGACCGATATTAACGTCTCCCCTTCCGTGCGTATTGCAGCTGACGACACGGTATTCAAGGGCTCACTCAAGCTTACGTTGCGTTACCCTAAAGCCGATGAACGGGCGGATATAGGTTTTATAAGTCTTTTCTCGTCTGCCGAGACAAAAGTAAAACTGCCTAAGGCGAAGTTCGATGTATCCTACCTCTTACTGGACACGCTGATCGAAGACAAGAGCTTCACGAACCCGTTGATAGAAAAAGGCGCATGGGCTGGCGGCTGGCTCTATACACTCAAACCCGGTCAGGAAGTAAAGCTCAAGATTGAAATTCCAAGCCACGCAAAGCTAGTGATAGTGAGAACGCAGATCTACGCTGAGGACGGCAAGACGCTTTTATTGAGATACCTGCACGGGTTCGAGATAGAGTAGCACACGTATTTCTTTGCTTTTTTTAACCACCACAATCGAATGGAATTCCGAGAGATATACTTAAGTTCTAACGCCTTTATACCTCTCCTTTCCAAATTAATAAGAGAGGCTCTATTGAGGCCGTCTTTCGCCGGCTCAATTTCAAATACGATCTTTTCGCCTATGCGAAAAGGAGCAATTACTTGTTATGCAGCTTCTCGTACGGACAGCCGCCGCAGCCGGATGAGGGCTTTTCATTTGAAGGACAATCGGAGGGCGCAGAGGGCGTTTCTTTTTCCGCGTGGTCGCATTCATCCGGAATGGGCTGTTCGAGTATCCAGGCGGTAACGGTGGGTAGGAAGCAAGGCGTGAACTCTTTTGGAAGCTTCGCGTATTCGGAAACAGCACCTGTCTTTGCAGGCTGGAATAGATGGTTAGCCTGGCAGCATATCTTTATGAGATAGTTCTCCTTGCCTGCATCCTTAAAAACCTTCTCAAGTTCCTTCGACTGCGATTCAGCAGGAACCTGCACATCCAGCTTGCCGAAGAATGCAAGCACGCGGCAGTCAACCTTGGCGAGTGTAGGACGCGGGTCGTATTCAACAAAATACTTCATCCATGGACTCTTGATGAACTCCATCTGCGCATCGGCAACATTCTTGGCATACTTGTTTATGTTGCCCAGAGCGCTGCGCTCTTCCTTAGGCATTGCCTTGGCTTCTTTAATCGCGGCCTTGCGTATCTCTTCCCTAAGCTCATCGAAACCGGTTCCAGACTTTATGGCATCAAGCACTTTCTGCTGAAGCACAAGGTTTTCCTTAATGTCCTCTTCGCTTCTGCCCTCCGCCTTTGCAACCATTGCGGCCTGTTCCTTGAGCAGCTCCTCGCCTTTTACTGCCGGTCCGGCCATCATCACGATGAACGCAACATCCCTGTGCTCGGAAGCAACCATGGGAGCAATGATGCCGCCTTCGGAATGACCGATTATGCCGATATTTTCCGGGTCGATCTCAGGGCGCGTTTTGAGATACTCAAACTGAGCAACTGCATCGTCATAAAAATCCCTGCTTGTTGCCTTTGTCCGGTCTCCGATGGATTTTCCAGCGCCGCGATCGTCGCACCGAAGTACTGCTATGCCCTTACGTGATAGATGGTCGGAAATAACCTTGAAAACCTTAAAACCCAACACATCTTCGTTTCTGTCCTGGGAACCGCTCCCGGTTATCATCAGTACGGCAGGGAACGGACCAGCCCCATCTGGAATTGACAGGGTTCCTGCAAGTGTTACTTGCTCGTTGACCTTTACGGATACTTCTTCTTCCTTATAAGGAGGAGGAGGTGTCGCCTCTTTTTTTGAAGGTTCGAGGAAGAAAGTTCCATTGGCTGCACCCTGTTTGAAGACACCCTCAATTCGCTTTTCTTTTAAGGTTCCATCATAAACAGCTCTGCTTATTTGAGTAGGCAGTTCAAAATGTATCTTCTGACCGTCATATTGAATACCTTCAAGCTTCAAACCATAGGCGCCCTGCATGGGTATATCAATACTCGCCTTAAGGGTATCATTTTCCGTAAAGAACTTCACCAGCATGCCTATCTCGGCACCTTTAATTTGTATAGGTCCCTCCCACTCTCCGAGAAGAGGTTTTACGTCTCCGGTCACCTTGTACTTTGCAGAACCCGCACAAGCGACCAAAGGAAGAAACATTATAATCGCTAAAACACCAGCTTTTAAATTTCTCATTGACTACTCCTTTGTCCAATTTTTATGATTTCTATACAACAGAACAAGATAGTTTATTCATAACAACGAATATATCAACCTTTTACGTATATGAAAGACTTCTGCTTCTCTCATGATTGATAATCCTTGGGTCGTAAGACTTTCAATTCTAATATATTCAGGTTGTTAGTGAAAATATCAGCCGTAACTAAACGACCGGAACCCGAGTCTTACTCGGTTGTGTACAGGCGCCTGTTGGACAAGCCTTGACGCATTCACCGCATCCAACGCATTTTTCAGATGAGACGATGTGAATCTGGCCTTCCTCGCCTTCAATAGCCTTGAATTTACATACTTGAGTACAGGCATGTTTTCCTTCGCACTTGGAAGGCTCAATCTCCGCCTTGGGTCTTGGAGCCGCGTAATCGACGTACGAGCTCTTAACCGGGCATTTCTGATAGCATATACCGCAATCGACGCACTTTTCGAGATTCATTACCGGCAGGTTGTTGACCATATCAAGCGCACCATAAGGACACATCTTTACGCATATTGAACAAGCATGACATCCTTTAGAGCAAGCATCCCTCACGGCTTTACCTTTATCGAGAGAATTGCAAGCCAGGTATACTTCCTTGGATATCGGTATGAGCTTGAGGATATTCTTGGGGCAAGTCTTTACGCAGATTCCGCAGCCGGTGCATTTTTTGCGGTCAACCAACGGAAGACCCTCAGGTCCCATATGAATCGCATCAAAGGGACAGACAAGCGTGCAGTCCCCGAATCCGAGACAGCCGTATGAGCATGCCTTTGTTCCGCCGCCGATGAGGTTGGAGGCTCTGCAGGTCCTGACGCCTTTGTAGTCTGCAGACTGCGCAACGATGTCGGAACCGCCCTGACACAGCAGAAACGCGACTTTTGGTTCGCCTCCGGAAACTTCGATACCCATTATCTCACCTATCTTTTTGGCTACGCCTGAGCCGCCCACCGGGCATGCATCCGCAGGCGCGTCGCCTTTTGCCACTGCAGCTGCATAAGCATCACAACCAGGATACGAGCAACCTCCGCAGTTCGCGCCAGGAAGAACCGAGCGGACCTTCGCCTCAAGAGGATTGGGCTGAACGAGAAAAACCCTGTTAGCAAGAATCAGCATAAGCACAAGAAGCACACCTAAACCACCCATTAGCGCTGCAGCTATCCAGAGAATAGTAACCATGATTTAAATCCCGAAAAGGTTGGCAAAGCCGAAGAAAGCAAGTGAAACCAGCGAAGCCGCGATGAACGCTATAGGATATCCTTTGAATGACTTGGATATCGGAGCCAGTTCAAGTCGTTCCCTTAAAGCCGCGAAAAGAATCATTACAAGACCGAAGCCTGTTCCAGTACCAAGGGCAAAGACTGTACCCTGTATGAAGCTGAAGCTGCTATCAATCACGATGAATGCCACACCGAGAATGGTGCAATTCGTGGTGATAAGGGGAAGATAAATGCCCAGAGCCGAATAGAGAACCGGCACGTACTTCTTTAAAAACATCTCGAGGAGCTGCACAAGCGCCGCTATGACGAGAATGAAAGAAAGTGTTCGCAGAAACACCACGCCGCCCGGAAGAATGCTCCCTAGGAGAACCGAATGAGGAGCAAGAGCCAAATAGTAGATTCCCCAGGTGATCCAGGTTGACATCACCATTACGAAAAGCACTCCCCCGCTCATACCTATGGCTGTCGAGAGTCTCGTGGATACTCCGAAGAACGGGCAAAACCCCAGGAACCGGATTAGGACGATGTTGTTGACGAATATCGAACCTATGAGAATTGCAATTAAAGAGTTGGGTACCATATCTAGCCTACCCTTTTAAATATCTTGTTTATGCCGGCCTTGAGCAAGCCAATTACAAAGAAGGCGCCCGGAGCAAGACCGAAGAATAGGATGGGGTTCTCACGAAACCCCTGAGGCATGACCGGCATCTTGAACCAAGAACCTTTTCCTAAAAGCTCGCGTATCGTACCCATAAGAACTATAGCCACGGCAAAACCGAGTGATTTGTTTATGCCGTCGAGAAAAGAGCCCCAGACGCCGTTCGTGTAGGCATATGCCTCGGCGCGACCAAGGATGATGCAGTTGACAACAATCAAGGGTACGAAAATACCCAAAACCCTGTACAACGCAGGCTGGTATGCCTGCATCACATAGTCTATTATCGTAACAAACGTGGAGATGATGACGATGAATACTGGAATTCGAACCTCGTTTGGAATAATCTTGCGGAGCATTGAAATAACCACGTTGGATAGTACGAGAACAAACATCACTGCGGCGGACATGCCTGCCGCATCGAAAGCGGTTCCAGACGTGGCCAGCGTAGGACAAAGACCGATCATTAAGATGAGCACGGGGTTATCAAGTATTATGTCCTTGAAGAATTTGACAAACCCAGACTCACCCTTCTGTTTTTCGAGCACTTGAACTTGCTCAGCACCCTCTTGGAGGGCGAGCGGCTCTTGGGATTCAGCTTGGGTATTCATATTGGGAACAAGTATACACTAGCTAATTATATTGTCAAGAATAACGCAAGGATTGACCAATTATGAATTTCGTGTAACATAGGACATGCAAAAAAACATCTTATTGGTTTTAATGACGATCCTTTTAGTGGGATTCTCCGGTTGCACAACCTTTAACCGGGACGAGGCAGTGGAATCCATTAAAGATATTATCTATTCAGAAAACACTCGACTCCCCAGAGCAGGTATTGAGATAGTTGCGTCATTTCAGGATACTATAATGCTGGACTCGCTCTGCAGACTCGAGGAAATGAATTTTTCGACCACTCTTGCTTCGGATTCTCTAAACTTCGTTTTCAAACAAACATCAAGAAACGACAGCTTAATAACTATAGGTGATTCCTCGATTGTGACCATTCTGCGGTCTTATTCCGGGATAATGGAGTCAAAGATACGATCGATTGATAATGACAGTTCGAGGACGATTGAGAAGAGTTTTTCGAGCCAGCGCAGTCAGTATGCCCTCTTTACCGACAACGACGGATGGAACCTCTCAGGTTATTCCTTTGCTGAAGAACGTTCGGACACCAATACAACTCAGATATTCTCCCTCAGCATAAAAACCAGTACCCTTGACACTACACTATATTCAACGGCATCAATCTCTCCACTTGCAGACCTGCCAGTCATCTTAAAAGGGACGCCTCTTTCATTAGTGTTGAGGACTGCGGCTGATACCAGCGAATTAGTCTGTCTTGTCTTGTCGGATAACGTCGTGCGGTTTCGCCCTAAACCCGGCGAAAGCAAACACTGGACAGCAGAAACGACAATGGGCCCGGGAAGCCTTGTGATAGCGATTTTTAGTAAAAATGCGCTCCTGGATGAAACTTACCCTGCAGATTTCGATTTCTGGGTCGTTCCTTATTCCGAGTAGAATTTAAAGTACGAGCTTCGGATCTGCGTGAAGATGATATACTGCATACTGACGTAGCAGCTTTGAAATTAATGGCGTGATGCTATTGTATTTTTTAGACAAGTTTTCAACCGAAAATTCCGATAATTCGTAAAGCATTATTCTTTCTTGTTTCGTAAGGTACAGTGTTGAATCCTCTTTCGAGTGCTCGCTGCACAAAAAACCACCGCTCACAATGGAGAACTTACCCTCCGTTTTCTTTCCGCAAATAACGCACCTTTCGTCTATTCCTGGATGATAACCTACAGTGGATGCGGTATGTAAAAGGTAATACTCGAATAGATAACCAATGCTGTTTCCTTTATCCATTGCATTAAGAAGTGACACGGTTAGATTGTAGAGTCCGGAGTTAGACTCTCCCGGATGGGAGATGTGGGAAAGGAATCCAAGAACCCGATAAAGCAGCTTAAGACTATCCCTGGATTCCCTTAGCTTTTGATGAGATACAATAATATCTGCAGAAGACAGCGTCAACAGATTCTTGTTTTCGCGTTCATAATAAATAAGCGAGAGCTCGGTTCCAGGTTCAAGGCTTGCTCCGAACTTGGACCCCGGTCTTCGAGCCCCATGCGCTAGGACATCAATCCTTCCTGACTTGCGCGTGAATATCACGGCAATTTTCGAGGACTCCCTGAAAGGTCTTGAAGACAAAACCAGACCTTCGGTACGAGTGATTTTAGACATTACGCTGGAAAGAACCTTAAAGCAAGGGCGGCAAGTCCAAGAAGCGTTAAAAACCCCAATGTATCAGTTGTAGCCGTTAAGAGAATCCCGGAAGCTATAGAAGGATCTAATTTTAACTGGCGAAGCAGCATTGGAACGAGAGTGCCTATGAATCCTCGAAGAAGTATGTTCATTGTCAGAGCCAGGAAAACAAGAGGTGAGAGGATTACTGGAAATTTGAAAAGAAACGCTCCTGCACCCACAAGAATGCCTGCCCCGAGACCAAGAAGCAAACAAGTAAGTATCTGCCGTCGCAGCAGACGCCAGGCATCCGCCGTTGTTATTTCGCCGAGCGCAAGACTTCTTGCGACCATCACTACGGTCTGCGTGCCGGCATTCCCGCCTATTCCTGCAACAATTGGAGGAAAAACCGTAATAAGAGACTTGATTGTCGATTGGAATAAACCTACAACGGCTGCCGCGATAGAAGCCGTGACAAGATTGACAAAAAGCCATGGAAACCTGCGTATGGCTGACATGCCTGGCGATTCAAAAAGCGAGGTTTCTCTACCAACGCCTCCTGATCTATAAATATCCTCGGCAGCCTCTTCCTGGATAACGTCTATGATATTGTCTATCGTTATTATTCCACGGAGCTTATCCTGTTCGTCCACAACAGGAAGCGCCGGCATGTCAGATTTCTGAGCCTTTGCCGCTACACTCTCCTGGTCCTCCGGAACAAAGACCTTGGCGGGAAAAGGTTCCATCAAATCTTTAATCTTAGCTTTAGGAGTGTTAAACAAGAGCTTTTCCATTCGGAGGGAGCCTTCGAATCCGCCTTTCCTGTCGGTCACAAAAAGTATGCTTGCGTAAGCGGCCTCTCTTTTTTGACGCCTGAGCCTTGATATGACTTGTTTGACTGTATGGGAAGTATACGCCTGTATAAAGTCTACGGACATAATCCAGCCTGCGGTGACCTCAGGGTATTGAAGCAGCTCTCCAACGTCACGCCTGTCTTCAGCAGGAAGCCTCGATATTACCGCTTGCCTGTCCTCCGGCTCCATATCGGCAAGAATATCGGCTGCATCATCGGAATCAAGCTCTTTGACAAGCTGCGATATCCTGTCGTTTTCCAGCTCACCCAGTATGATGTTTCTTGTCGCGTCGTCTATCTCAAGAAGCACATCTGCTGCTTGATCCGTATCAATCAGATGAAAAAAGGCAATCAGGGAATTTCTATCCAGACGTTCCGGAAGTCTTGCCAAATGATGTGGAGGCGGCCGCTCAATAAGATTTCGTATCCCGGCATTTTTGCCTTCTTTGATTAGTTCTTGTATGCGTGCGAGGAAATCGCCATCCATTCGTCAATCATAGTTGGCGGATATGAATTGTCAAGAATATATTCTTCTACACGAGTATAAGGATGAACTCTACGACAAGAGAAGCAAGAGCTAGAATCAAAAGAAGGTAAGAAAGATTCCTCGGCAGCGAAGCGTATAGCGGAAACACCTTGTACCCATTCTTTTCAATTTCGTATTGGTTGATTCTGGAAGTTGAAGATTCGCGAGGGTCGTGATTGATTGTAAAACGTTGATTTGCTATGCGGTAGAATCCAGGTTCATAGGTATAAGGGAAAACGACTTCGAACCTCTTACCGTTGAATAAAGGTTTCAATTCGTATTGAACGGATGGTGTTTCGACAATAACAGGATTATCATTCGAAGTAACAACCTTGACAGTATCACCTACGTTGTGATTGGAGCTAGAGGCATCATTCAAAGCATACTCGGAAATTCGATATACCATTGCCGGGAAAACCGAGCGATAGATAATATTGGTATTCTCGGGTGTGAATCTGGTAGTAACGATTATTATTCCTGTAGGGTTGTTCCTGAATATGAAAGGCTCTCCTGAACTGAAGGATACCAGTACTCTGCCTTTTGAAGGTTTAACCCTGCTATAATTCCAAATCCTTATCTCTCGGAGATCGTTATCATCAATCTGGGAGAAAAGATCGGAGTTTGAAAGTACTTCGAAGGCATTACCCGCCTCCGTAAAATCCGTTTCCCCGGATACGTCAAATATCCCGGGAACGTCTTTAATCCCCTCGCCAAGAAGGGCGATAACAGGCAATCCTGATGATGCTGCTTCCTTTATTGCCTCAGATATATCGTTGGTTCCGTCGCATATCAACAAAGAGTAAATTTCTTGAGACAACCCTGGAAGCTGAGCTTGCGGTATCCTTTCAACGTCGAACCCACCGCTTGCCTCTAGGGCTAGCTTGAGAAAGTCGGATTTTTCATCACCAACCAGAGCTACTCTGACCCGCTCGTTGTTTCTAGGCAGAATATAATACTCGTCATCCTGGGGTATTGAGTCCGCATCAAGATTAATTTTCAGGTTTTCAGTCACAGATTTCAGGTCAAATTGAATTTTTTTTGACCCGTTACCCATATTCACCAAGAGTTGGTCTATTGTCTCAACGCCATCCTTAAGAACAACTTGATTGTCTATTCTTCCGCCGTTTCTTGA
The DNA here is from genome assembly GCA_012517375.1 of bacterium. Classification (NCBI taxonomy): domain Bacteria; species bacterium. The sequence continues at coordinate 31,990 of JAAYVC010000073.1, forward strand.
AAGCTCCACCTGGATAATCTGCCGCTCTCCAGGCAAAGGATATTCAGGAACAAGTTTCATGCCTGTAATCGATGCATTTTCCGGGGAAGGACGGTTATCAAGAAAGAACATGACTTCGCAATCCAAGGGATTCTTGACTTTGCGGACGAATTCAAGCGCTCGCTCCTGCCCGTCAGATACCACGGCTATGATTCCTTTCTTGGTTGGGTTTTCTTTGATTAGTTCTTGCGCATTCGACCAGGCTGAGCTAATATCCCTACCACTGTAAGAAGCAGTCGTTTTCTCTATCTTTTCCCTGATGAATCGGGGTTCGTCCCAGCTTGTATCAGAGAAGGAACCCGAAGAGGTAATCAGAGCCGCTCTGCTTTGGGGAGACAACTCGGAAAGAAGCCGCAGCGCCGTCTGTTTTAAGTCATTAAATCTGGATGCAGTAGAGTATGAATCGTCCAGAATCACGACCAGATCGGCTTTTTTTCCCGTAAACGGCAGGCTGCCTTTCCAGGAAGGACCTGCAAGGGCCAGCACCAGAAAAAGAAGAAACAACGATCTGAGCAGGAGAAGAAGCCAGTCGCGGAGATTGAGCCACCTGAAACGACTCTCATGCATACGCCTTAGAAAGAATAAAGAGCTGAATTCCTTCTGTTTGAGTCTCGCTCTGCTGAGCAGGTGAAGTATCAAAGGACCCGCAGCAATAGGAAGAAACAGAAGAAACCATGGTTGAGCGAAACCAATCAAAACGACGCCTCCGATAACGCGGAAGCAAAACCTTTAAGCATGCCCGGATTCGACATGATCATTTGAGTCTTCTCCTCTTTTCGAGATATCGAAACAAGGCATGATCAAGGCTTTGATCGGTCAAGATTGGATTATAGTCAATTGACTGCTCGTTGCAGGCGGATTTTATGAGCGAGCGGTAAGCATTCAGGGCTTTTTCGTATTCCTTTCTTACAAGACGCGGGTCAAGCCCAATCTCTTTCCTTGTTTCCATGTCCACGAATCTGAATGGCGTTGAAAAATCAAATTTATCTTCCCTCGGGTCAAGGATGTGGAAGATTATGACCTCGTGCTTGCGATGCCTGAAGTGACGTAGCGCAAGAAGTATCCTTTCCGGCTCATCAAATAAATCTGAAAGTATTATTATGAGGCCTCGCTTACGGGTATGCTCGGCAAGATAATGAAGACTCTCGGAAATATTCGTCTCTCCCCCGGGTTTGAGATTCTCAAGTCTCGATAGAATCATTTTGAGATGATTGGCGGTTGAACGAGGAGGTATAAGCTCTCTTATCTTTGTATCGAAAGTCGCGAGGCCTACCGCGTCTTTCTGTCTGGTGAGAAGGTACGAAAGGGCAGCCGCAAGAGTCGTAGCATAATCAAGCTTGGAAAGGGCTCCGGAGCAATATCCCATCGATGCGGAAGCATCAATCAAGAACATAGCCCTGAGATTTGTCTCCTCCTGGTATTCTCTTACATAATACCTGTCGCGTTTTGCATAGACCTTCCAATCTATGCGGCGAGGTTCATCGCCAGGTATATAAGACCTGTATTCTGAGAATTCCACCGAAAAACCTTTATAAGGAGAATGATGCAGACCTTCAAGAAACCCTTCCACCACCAGCCTTGCCTTTATATCAAGCCCTCTCAGACGTGCAAGTGTCTCCGGACTAAGAAGTTCTTCCCTTTTCATTTTTATTTGACTAAATCCACGTTAAAGTAATCATTTCGTACAACTGCTTTTAATGTTATAAGTCGGAATCATATTCAAGCAATAGAGCAAAGGCGGTTGTCAATCAATCTTGCCTTACCGAACTTAACTGCCAGAGCAAAAAGCACCGGTCCGTCAATTTTTTTTACGTTTTGGAGACTCTCGGGGTCGACGGCCGAAACGTAATCGATTCTATCCGGTTTAGAGGAGGCGATTAATTCGGATATCTTTTTTAATATGACTTCACAATCCCTTTGGCCTTGCTTAACCATCCTCTCAGCCTCATCAAGAGACCGGTTGAGAACAAGCGCTCGCGTGCGTTCATCTTGAGAAAGATAAATGTTGCGTGAACTCATGGCAAGCCCGTCCTCTTCTCGAACTATGGGACAAACTTCGATATGGATGTCGAAGTTTAAGTCTTTAACCATCCGGCGTATTACCGCCTGCTGCTGCCAGTCCTTGGCTCCGAAGTACGCTCGGTTGGGTTTCGTGATGTTAAAAAGCTTGGCCACCACTAAAGCAACACCCTCAAAATGACCCTTGCGCTGAGCGCCGCACAATCCATCAGTCAGGCGGTTTATGAATAAATGCGTCAGACTGGGTTCAGGGTACATCTCCTGCACGGACGGATAAAACAAAACATCCGTTTTTTCCTTTTCCAGAAGATACCGGTCGCTTGCAAAATCCCTGGGATATGTCGATAAATCCTCGCACGGGCCGAACTGCACCGGGTTAATGAAGATACTCGCTACGGTGATGTCATTCTCCTTTACGGCTGTGCGAACAAGGGAAAGATGACCCTCGTGCAAGAAACCCATCGTAGGAACAAACCCTATGGTCTTTCCTTTCGCCCTTGCGTTCTCTGAGAATTCACGCATATCATTGATAGAAGTGATAACGTCCATATCTATCCATATTAATCGGAAGAAACATGATGTCAACGTACAGAACGTTTTCGAAAAATCACAAGGAATTGTATTAAATCCAAACAGTCCAAATCCTGCGTATCTGCTTAGTCCATTTCTAAGTGAAAGAAAATGATAACATATATACACAACAATCTGGCAACGAAATTGCTAAGGAGTTAAGATATAAGTATGGGGTGGGATAACTCAAAAGATGAGGTTGTAAATGGACAGACTATCATCATACGAGAGGAATCTCGCTCCAGGGGAAGCAGTGTACAAACAGGGTGAAAAAGGAAGGGAGATGTATTTCGTAAGAAAAGGAAGGATTAAAATCTTTGCTACGAACTGGGGTAGAGAAACGCTTCTTTCTACGGTCGACGAAGGAGGTTTCTTTGGAGAAAACGCGCTTATAGACAATATGCCGCGCCCGCATTCAGCTGTGGCCATTGAAGAAACAGAACTCTTGGTCATAAACGAGGAGTCTTTTCAGACCATACTTACTTCGAATCCCGTGCTGAAGTACATTATTGAGATGTTAATCCAGCGTTTGAAAGAAGTTTCCTCTCTTGTCTACGATAGTGAAAGTATAAGTATATAGGTAAAGAGACCGTTTAAAATCTCTGTTTTAACTCTCTGCAATCTGTTCTGAATCAATACAGCTTCCGGATGAAAATCAAACATTCGATAGAAACCATCCCCCTTATTCCCTGCCTTTTTAACTCACGCAGTTCAATGTATTCTCCTTGACACTTTAAATAATATCAATATTCTTATGACTAATGAGTAGACCCTGGGATGAGCTCCGGACAAGAGGAATAACCCTGGTTGCTATGACTAAATATCTTATCGAAAAGTTTGGAGAAGAAGAAGCCCTTAAGGTGATATCGGCTTTGCCGCCCAGGGAATCAAAAGAGATTGTCGGTGCGAAGAAGAGCGAGTGGTATCCTTTTGAAACCCAACGCCTCTTGAGGGAAGCGATTATTTCCAACGTGAATGCTCTCGAACCTCTTGACGTAACTTATCAATTAGGTTATTTTACCGCTCAATGGGAACTTTCAACATTCCTTAAAGCTCTATTCACCTTCATCCCTATCAAGACGATTCTGAAGCAATCCGCGGCCCTATGGGGCAAATACTACGACAAAGGCAAAATGACGGTTGCAAACTTCGAAAAAGGTTCTGCATTACTTGAACTTCGCGAGTTCCCTTGCGATGAATATTTTCATCAATTGACAACATCGTGGATGATTGTAGCGCTTGAAACCATCGGCGTAGAAAATCCTAAAGTTTCCTATAGTTCTGACTCTTCCGCCACGCCGCCAATACTCAGGTTTTTGCTTTCATGGGATACATAGCCTGAATTTATCGAAAATGACATTTTTATCTGTTTTCTAAGAACAAAATCAAATGCAACTTACACTTCAACGGATTTTACCCCTCTTGACAAGCTTGTCCATTTGTTTATACTTAAACTTAATTAGGAATCAATCTTAATTACTCCAAAAGCAGGAGTCTTTCTGCAAGGGCAAAGGAAATTTTAAAAACAAAAAGCAGAGGAGAAAAAATCATGAGAGTGGTAATAACTCTTACAATGCTGTTAGGGGTTAGCACTCTGTTTGGCGCGAAACTCAACATTATCTGGAACGAAACAAGAGACGTAGCAAATAATGATTGCCCTTTCGGAATTGCCGTAGATAGTTCAAAGGAAAGATGTATTTATGTTGCCGGAAAAGCAGACTCGGGAAGCTCGAGTTCTCAGACATTAAAATACAGCGACAACGGAATTTATCAATGGATTAAACCTTTCACTGCGAGTCCTACCGAAGCGTGCGATGTAGCCGCCCTGCAGGATTTCGCCTATGTAGTCGGATATCGGTTCAACGGCGAAAACAACGATCTTCTCGTAGTAAAATACGGCTCAAATGGTGATACTGTGTGGTCAAGACGATACGACACAGGCATAAACGAACAGGCAACCGGTGCGGCAGTTGACGGGATGAATCTTTACGTTACAGGCTTCACATCCGACCTTACAGGTACAAATGCAAACTTCCTGACCATGAAATATACGTTGGATGGAGATACAGTATGGACGAGGACATATAACGTTTTAGGATACGATGTTTCGAATGCGATTACAATAGACGAGGATAATGTTTACGTTGCAGGCTACACTCAGAATAATACAACGGATGATTTCAGGGTTATCAAGTACAGCAAACAAGGCAGTCTTCAGTGGAACAGAACTTATGATAGCGGCAAGGACGACGAAGCTCAGGGAATAGCCATTGACAATGTCGGCTGTATCTATGTAACAGGCAAGGCAAGCCTATCAAATATTGGAGATTTCTATACCGTAAAGATCGATGACGACGGAGATTTAATTTGGTCGAAGTTTTACAGCACCCCTAACGATGAAGGCGCTCAAGGCGTCTCGTTCTACAAGAGCCGCATCTATGTAACAGGTTATTCAAAGAATCAGAATGATTGCGACTTCCTTACAATAAGGTACAATCCCGGCGGCGATTCAGTTTGGACAAGCAGGTACGACAGCGGCGATGACGATATAGCTTACGACATAACCACTAATTCCAATTACATCTATTTAACAGGTATATACGATAACGGCATCAATTCGGACTTCAGGGTAATGAAGCTTGAAGAAAAAGAAGTTCAGCTATCGTTGCCAAACGGCTCAGAACAGCTGGTTATTGGTTCAAAGTACGATATTAAATGGAATTGGATAAGCGATATAGACAGTGTCCTTCTTGAATTCAGGAATGAATCAACCGGTGATCTGGACACCATTGGAGTTGTCCCTAACACAGGCGCTTATTCATGGACTGTTCCGAATAAACCGGGCTATCTTACAAAAGCCTTCGTCTCCGACCCGACTGACTATCTGGAAGTCAGGGATTCTAGCGACAGTTACTTCACAATTGCTTCTACAGGTTTAGAGGAAGCTGCGCCTTCGGCCGCAACTAATCTTTTCGTGGAGCAGGATGCCTCGAATCAAGTTTTGATTCATTACGTAATTGCAAACACTTCATCAAACCCCCAGTTGAGGATCTTTTCTGCGGACGGAAGAATGCTTAATGATCTGACTCACAAGATGCTGGCTTCAAAGGGAACGATTTCATGGAACTTCAGGGATTCCAAAGGCGACATAATGGCAAAAGGAGTGTATTTCATAGAACTAAATGCTACTGGTTATTCTTGCACTGCAAAAGTCGTTAAAATCCAATAAGCCTTGAGGTTGACATAGGGTTATCTTCGAGTACTCTTATTCTTGCATGGAGGAATATCCGAAGCCCTGGAGTAGCATTCTGACTCGCGGACTTACTCTTTATCAATTCAAAAAATATTTTATAAATTCCATTGGAGAAAAGGAAGCGCTAAAATCATTTGCAACGCTTCCTGAAGGCGCCCGCGATACCGTTTTAGATGTTAAAAAAAGCAGCTGGTATCCTTTTGAAACACAAAGATTGCTACGAGAATTGATAATATCCAAAACCGACCCCGGAAATCCTCTTGAAGCAATATTCAATATGGGACTGGAAACCGCTTCCTGGGATTTTTCGGGCTTCCTAAAACCTCTCTTCTCATTCATTCCGCTCGAAACAATATTAAATAAAACCGCCGCGCTGTGGAATAAGTATTACAATACCGGGGAAATAACGGTTCATTCCTTTACTAAAGGACTGGCCAGAATCGATTTACATTCCTTTCCGTCGGACCAGCATTTCTGCCCGGTAATAACATCTTGGATGACTATGGCTCTCCGAACATTAAAAAAGAAAGCCCCCTGTGTTAACCATGATATCTGCATCCATAAGGGAGATTCTTTCTGCAGATTCGATCTTACTTACACGCCCTGAATGAATTTTTTTCCTTCGTAATAAAGAAACGACAAACTGATAATGAAACAACATAGCATTTCATTAATAGATAACCAAGTGAATATTTCACTAACTAAATCAATGTAATTCTCTTTTCCTTGACTTTTGCCGAAATCTGAGTTTCATTAACCTGATGCTGCGAGAATGGCTGTCATTTCTGTGGAGGGACATCTTCTGGTGGTGGATTAAGATTTTTATCGGACCACCATTCCGTCTCTTCTGGCAAACAAGGGCTTGTGGAAAGAAATTCTTTCCGCGAAGAGGACAGGCTGCATTTCTGCTTGCCAATCATACCAATACGGTAGACCCCTTTATGCTAGCTGATTTCGTGCTGAGGCCTATTCGATATGTCGTTTCGGATGAATACTTCCGCTACAAGCCCTTGAAAGTAATGCTTGGGTGGCTCAAGGGAATACCCAAGACAAAGAACATCCCCGACTCGGTAACCATGCGGGAATTGCTGAAAGCCGTTAAACGCGGAGAGATTATCGGCGTTTTCCCCGAAGGTCAGCGCAACTGGGACGGCGAAACCATTCCGCTCGAGGATACTATCCCGAGACTCGTGCAGAAGTTGAAAATACCTGTTATATGCGTTAAGCAGCGGGGCTCTTACATGTCGTGGCCGAGATGGTCGAACAGAATAAGAAGAGGCCGGATTATCTTTGAATTCCACTATCTTTTCGAGGACCCCTCCTCCATACCGGAAGATGTCGCTGAGATAAAGCGAAAAATCGAAGAAAAACTGAATTACAACGAACTCGAAGACCCCTTTGTTACGAATCAGCTGTTCGATAGCCCAAGGGTTGCCGAGCACCTTGAGCTTCGCTTGTGGCTTTGCCCGCATTGCCTGAGTTTCTTTACACTCGAATCAAGCGAACGGTTTGTAGAATGCAGGCACTGCAAAGCCAGATGGCAATTCGCAGGCAACGGGACTTTTGCGCTAAAAAAAATGGGGGATAAATACGGAAAGGATTCCCTGAATTTCAGCCTATATATCGACTGGGCTAAATGGACGAACAAGAAAACCATGGAGATATTAGGAGAACGCCAAAAAAACCTTAATACTCTTGTGGAACAATCTGCGAAGTTTTGGTCGGCAGAGACTGATGACATAAGAACCAGGCACTTCCGTTTCCAGGGTACTGGCAAGGCTCAGTTGACACGTGATTACCGTCTGGTCTTCATTCGTGAGGACGGCAAGGTTTTACTCGATTCTTTCCTTTCAGATCTGAGAGGCGCAAATGTCGCTTGGAATCAAAAGTTCGAATTCTTTCTTCCTGGAATGGCTTACCGAATGACATTCTTCGGTCAATCCGCCTACTTCTGGGACTTCATCACGCAGAAAGCAATGTTAGAAAAAAGCGAAGGAGGAGTTTCATGAGTTATCCATGGGACCTTGTGATGGATCTTGGTTACATAGCCGTACTTCTGATAGTGGCCTGGCTCATCCGAAAAGCGCTTCCGTTTCTCAAAACCTTTCGCGTACCCGATGCAATCATAGCAGGCATCATTGGCGTGATTCTTGGCCCAAGCATTTTGAAGATACTGCCTTTTCAAACCGATCGCATGGCCGCAATAGTTTATCACTTTTCGACTATTGCCTTTACGGCTCTTGCTCTGCGAAGGGAGGAACAGAAGGGCCGAACGCGCACTGCCATTTCGACAGGATTCTACAACGGCGTCTCTTACGCCATCCAGGGTGGCCTTGGGCTTCTCATAACCTTGATTCTTATAAAGACTATCTACCCTAATCTCTTTCCGGCTTTTGGGCTGTTCCTGCCCTTTTCATTCGCGCAGGGACCGCAGATGGCTGGCTCAATGGGCACGGAGTGGGGCAACATAGTCCTCCCGTCAGGAAAGAAAGCGCTCGAATTCGGCACGTCCGTCGGATTCAGCTTCTCGACGATCGGGCTCTTCTGGGCATGCTTCGTGGGCGTCCCCCTGATGAACTGGCTGATACGAAGACGCCTCAAAAAAGAAGGCAAGAAACCTAGAGAAGTGCTGAAGGCGACCCCGGAGAGCGTGAAGGTCGAGGAAAAAGGAACCACAAGCGATTTTTCGGTTGATAAGATGACCATCCAGGTTGCTATTATACTTGTAATTTACGTTATCCTTTTCTTTTGCCTCAAGGGTCTCACATGGGTGCTAAGTACGTATACCCCGAAGGACTTAGCCTCGACGATAGTTCCCATTTTCTGGTCAATTCAGTTCGTGTTCGGAGCGCTTATAGGTACGGCGGTTGGAAAGATAATCCACACCCTTGAGGACAGAAAAATACTCAAGGAACGCATCTCCGACGATCACCTCCTGCAGCACCTCGGAGGTCTTGCAATTGACTTCATGATTGCTGCATCTATAGCCGCAATAGATATAAGGGTCTTCCAGGCTTACATCGTACCTATCCTTCTTATAACGACACTGGGCGGACTCGCGACAATTGGTTATACATGGTTTCTCGTAAAGCTCGTGTGGCCTAAGACTTTTGTGGAGCATTTTGTCGCGTTCTTCGGAGACCAGACCGGTACGCTTGCTTCAGGCATGGCGCTTCTGCGCGGTGTAGACCCTGAGTTCAAGACGTCCGCAACTTCTGATCTGGTTTACGGCTCAGCAATGGCTTTGCCCATAGCGGCTCCTTTGATCTTTGTCGCGGCAATACCAATATATGGTTTAAAGACCGGTCAGCCGCAATACTACTGGTGGACTCTATTGATACTTCTGGGGTATCTGGCTCTGGTGCTTGGGCTTTGGCTCAACCCCTGGTCGTTTAAATATCTGACCAAACATTCCAGGGTGGATAAAGTTGAGAAAAAATAGAAACCAAACATCCTGGATGAAGGAATTCATAATGTTTAATCCGAAAAGAAAACAAGGAGGCTTTAATGGGTGCGCCCTTCTCGTATGATTTGATACTCGATTTTTGCTACATCGCCGTTCTGCTTCTCATTTCCATAACTATCCGAAGATATGTGCCCTTCTTTTCTAAATTCCGCATTCCCGACGCGATTCTTGCCGGCCTTTTAGGAATTGTGGCAGGACCTAGCGTCCTCAAGATAATACCTTGGAATACTGACAGACTCGCGGCAATTGTCTATCACCTGATGGCTATAGGATTCATTGCCCTTTCGCTGAAGAAGTCGGAGGTAAAGGATAAAGCTAAAACGGCGTTTTCTGGAGGTTTCTTTACAATAGCCTCGTATGGCATACAGGGATTTTTGGGGCTAGCAATCACCTTAATCCTCATTCTAACGCTATACCCAAGTCTCTTTCCGAACTTCGGATTTCTTCTGCCTTTGGGGTTCGCCCAGGGACCGGGACTGGCAGGCGGAATGGGTCACACGTGGCAGACCCTCCCCCTTCCTCAGACGCTTGTATTTGCCGATAAAACCATGCCTGCCGGTTCCTCGACATTCCCCAATGGAACATCCATCGGATTCAGCTTCTCAACTCTTGGATTCCTCTGGGCCTGCTTTGTCGGGGTTCCTCTCATGAACTTTCTCATGCGCAGACGCGCCAGGAGAGGCGAACCCTCGCCTGGTCTTGAAGGCAAACCGGCGGCAATGCTTGTGGAAAAAGAACGTGATTTTGAGGGAATGTCGCGTTCCGTAGACAAGGCTTCCACTCAGATCATGCTCGTTGGAGTTGTGTATCTCGGCGTCTACTTCATGATTTTAGGTCTGACTACGCTCCTGACCAAGGCTTTCCCAGGGAATCTGGCAAAGAATTTAAATTCCCTTCTGTGGGTTCTCGTGTTCGCTTTCGGAGCGCTTGTGGGCAACCTCTTAACCAAGCTTATAGACGTGCTGGAGGACAAAGGAATCTTACTAAAGGATAAAACCCGCAGTAATTACATCCTGAACCATATCGGCGGCATAAGCGTCGACTTCATGATTGCCGCTTCGATTGCCGCGATTGACCTGAGGGTATTTGCCGACTACGTCGTTCCATTGCTAATAGTAACCACTGTAGGAGGCGTTGCAACCATCTTCTACACATGGTTCTTCGTGTCAAAGGTCTGGCCCAAGACCTTCGTCGAGCATTTTCTCGCGTTCTTCGGTACCCAGACCGGCACAGTGGCAACCGGCATGGGGCTCTTGCGCGGTGTTGATCCCGAGTTCAGAACATCGGCGGCTTCCGATCTGGTTTATGGTTCAGGCATAGCGGTGATTCTTGGACTTCCGCTTCTCTTCATGCCCGCTTTTCTGACAGAAGGATACCAGATGCAGAAGCACAACCTCTACTGGATAACGCTTGCCGCCACCGCCGGCTACACTTTATTGATCCTTCTGGCATGGTTCATATTCTTCAAGCTCTCAAACCGCAAGAGAAAGACCTGACAAATCCGAGATTGATATTGAGAGCTCCGCAAGGGGCTCTTGGTATTCTTTGGGTTGTTCCTACAACTCGCTAGTCTTTATTTATCTCTGGGGAGGAAGAGCGTGCTTGTTCCAGCAGTTGTCTTATCTCGGGCTTGATGAATATCTCGTCTATGGGCATGTCGGATAACGCCTTAAGGAAAAGCTCCGCTTTAATTTCGTCCGAAAGACGCTTATTGATAACGACGTAGCGGTTTTCCACAACCCTGCATCCTCCTCCCCTGCCGTCGAACGTATCGTATATCGTCTTGATGCCCAGATGCTCAGCGACTATCTCAAGCTCTGCAAGAAGCTTCTTTGCGGTCAATGTTCCTCCTTTTATGGATACAGCCGAATCCCGAAATAATCAAAGCCACTTCATCTCCTTGTACCAGTCCAACGTCTCGCGAACACCCTTGTAGATTTCTGTTCGAGGTCTCCATCCCAGTTCAAGGTTCGCACGCCTGGGCGAGATGAGCCAGTATCGCTTGGAAAACATCTCCAGCTGTTCGGGATTGAAGGCTGTCTTTGCCTTGAGAACCTTGGAGATAAACCATGCTCCGAACATGATCAAGGCGAAGGGGACGGGGATGCGAAGCGCCCATCTATGCCATACCTGGCCTATTATCCGGTACAGCTCGTTGAAAGTATTATTCGAGCCGTCTGAAATGTTGTAGATGCTTCCGCTTTTAACTTCGGACTCTATTGCCGCAACTACAGTCCGGGCAGCATCCTTAACATAGACAACGGATATGAAGCGGTGCCTGACACCCACGCTGGGATTGATGAATATGTTGAACGTCTTGAATAACCTTAAGCCCTGCGTATCGCGAGGACCATAGATCATGGGGTAACGAAGTATTACTATGTCAATATCCTTGCTCAGACCAGTGAGGAACCTCTCAGCATCTTTTTTGCTTATGCCGTAGAGCGTGCAGGGAGCATCGGGTTCGTTGCCGTCCCTCTGAACTGGTCCGTTGCTCGGGCCTCCGGCTGCTATGCTCGATACGTAAATGAATTTCTTAATGCCAGCTCTGACGCTCTCCTCCGCGATGGTTTGCGTTATATCCGTATTAATCGAATGGTAATCTCCCCATAGAGCGCCTGCGGCATGTACTACGGCATCGACCCCGCAAAGAATTCGTGAGAGCGCGACCCTGTCGCTCAACTCGGCTACATGAATCCTAAGCCAGGAATGACTTATCCAGCGCCTCGAGCTCGTGGAACGGACAAGCGCATGCACCCGGTATCCTGCTTCGTGGAGCGCCTCGCATATGTGCGAACCGAGGAACCCGGACGCACCGGTCACGAGAACGCTTCTGATATTCTTCTGCATCTTATACCAATGATAATCCGATTATAATCAGAGGCAACAACCCTTGTCTATGTCAACATTTCCTTTTTTTAGTAAGGCTATAGCCACCCCTCGCTCCTGTACCACTCTGATGTAAGCGCAACACCCTCATCTAGCATTGTTTCCGGTTGCCAGTTCAGTTCTCTTGCTGCCCGCTCGATGGATACGAGACGATAACGATATCGGAAATCCCTGATAGTCTCGGGCGTAAGCGCCAGTTCCCTCGTTCTCGACCCGTACATCAGTCCAACAAACGCTGCCGCCGGCCTTGCAGGGACCCTTATGATTCTTGGTTTTTTCCCAAGCGAAGAGGCGATTGACCTGTAAAAATCCTCAAGCGTGTGCGGCATACCGTCGGAGACGTAGTACGTTGAACCCGAAGGAACGGACGCACAAAGGGATGCAAGCACGGCCAGAGCCACGTCCCTGACAAAAACAAGAGACATATATACGGGTCTTGCACCAACGATAGGAACCGCCGGCATCGTTTTGATTAGTTTGAACAATCGAAAAAGATGCTTATCGCGCGGCCCGTAAATGAGGACGGGTCTCAGATTGACTATTGATATCTCATTCTTAAGGGTAGCAAGCGCCTCTTCCGCGTGCTTCTTGCTTTTGCCGTAAGGGGTATGAGGATTGTCAGGATCCGATTCCTTCTTAGGGATTATGTTTCGTGAGAATCCGCCCGCATCCCTGCTCGAAATGAACACGAATCTTCCGACGCGCATCCTTACTGCCTCCTCGGCCAGTATGCATGTAGCTTCAACATTGACTTTCTGCAAATCGTCAACACTTGCACCAATAAGTTCCGCAGCGGAATGAATAACCGCATCAAAACCTTTAAGCAGGGAGCGCAGACTGTTACGGTCGGTGAGTTCGAACGTATGCAGTTTGAGCCACGATTGACCAAGCCACTTTCTTGAGCTTGACGCGCGAACAAGGGCGTGTACTTCGAATCCCTCTTCATGAAGCGCGTCGCATATATGAGAGCCCAGGAAGCCGGATGCGCCTGTAACCAGAATCTTTCTTGTCTTTATCATCGTAATATCTCGACTATTGGTAATCCCATGCCCGTACATTGACAGAATAGTCCTTCTATATCCACTGATAAGTCCTGTACCATTCGGTCGTGCGCTTAATGCCTTCGCGAAGAAGCACCTCGGGCCGCCATCCGAGTTCCTTTTGCGCCTTGTCAGAGGAGGCAACCCAGAACTGGGCCTTCATCTCTTTAACCTTATCAGGAGTCAACGGCGTCCGTTTCTTAAGCAGCTTGACTAATATGAATACGGCAACGTCGAGAAGGAAAAAGGGAAGCTTGATAAGGATTCCTTTGCTGCCAAGGGAATCGGAAATCAGGTTATAGAGATACTCCATTGTCACAAGATAATCCATGCCGTCATTGATGTAGTAGAATGATCCGGACTTAACATTCGCGGTTACGGCTGCAACAGCCGCCTTGGCTGCATCGGTTACATAGAGCATCGAGACATAGGTGGGTCTGAACCCCGGATGAGGCTTTATGAAACTGCTAAGCATCTTGAAGACGCCCAGGAGTTCGGTTCCTCGCGGCCCGTAAATAGTCGGAAACCTCAAGCTCACGACTTCTATCCTATCGCGAAAAGAATAAAGCACTTCCTCGGCTTCTTTCTTGCTCTTACCATACCGGGATATGGGGCAATCAGGGTCTTCTTCTGTCTTCGTAATCTTGTCTTCGGTAGGGCCTCCTGCTGCATGGCTCGATATGAATACGAATCTACGCACTCCGGCTTTGATGCATTCCTCGACGAGGTTCTTCGTGCCTTCTACGTTAACCTTGTGATAAATCTCGGTATCTATCTCATTGGTTGCGCCTGCGTTGTGAATTACTGCGTCCATTTGCTTAAGCAGTGAGGCTATATCAGAGCATTCGTTGAGATCAACCGTATGCAGGTTAAGCCAGTAGTACTTAAGCCACTGACGCGAGCTCGTTTCTCGAATAAGGGCGTGCACTTCGTAACCGGCTTCATGCGCAGCCTCGCAGATGTGTGAACCAAGGAATCCCGATGCTCCAGTAACGAGTATTTTTTTTGCCGAGCGCTTCATGAAATAATCCATCTAATGGGATTAGCCGGAGTCAACGATACAAAATCAATCACAGCCATCCATGTTCCTTGTACCAGTCAACGGTTGCACGAAGACCTTCCTTAAGTCTGAACCCCGGTTTCCAGCCAAGCTCCCTTCTTGCCTTTTCAGCAGACGCGTACCAGTAAAGGGCTCTGAATTGGCGAACCTGGTCAGGAGAAATTCCGCGGGCGTTTGCAATATCGTGGTTCCACCATGCTGCAAGCGACACAAGCCAGAACGGAATCTTACGCCTGCGTCCTTTTTTTTCCTTTCCTAGAACATCCTCTATGCAATCGTAAAGCAAATCCAGAGTGTAGCACTCTCCGTCAGTAATCTGATATACCCCTCCGGGCTCGACTTCGGCGGAAAGGGCTGACAGGGCTGCGTTAGCGGCGTCCTTGACATAGACCATCGAAGTGTAGATAGGTTTATACCCCATCAGAGGAATTGTCCTGCCGCTGGCGGCCTTGAAAAAGCCGAGAATATTGCGGTCCCGAGGCCCGTATATCATCGAATAGCGCAGGCTGATTGTGAATAGGCTTTTGGATAGTGATGACAGGGTTCTTTCGGCTTCAAGCTTGCTCCGGCCGTAGTGGGATACAGGTCTATCGGGATCGGTCTCTGTTCTTGCCTCGGGTCCGCTCCCCGGACCTCCTGCGGCAAGGCTCGATACGAAAACGAATCGTTTGACTCCTTTGTTGATGCACTCCACGACAAGTTTCTTTGTCAGTTCGAGGTTTGTTCGGCGCGAATCCCTTTCATTTCTCGAAGTAGTGGCTAGCACTCCTGCGTTATGGATGACATAGTCGATTCCCTCAAGATACGAGGAGATTTTATCCTTGTCAGAGAGTTCCGCCCTGATGACGTTTAAGCCCTCGCCGAGCCACCCGGCGGAGCTTTCCGGCCTTATGAGCGCGTAAACATCATAGCCACGGCTTCTTGCAGCTTCACATATGTGAGAGCCCAGGAAGCCGGATGCACCGGTAACGAGTACTCTTTCAGACATTAGCTCTGGAATCTCTGATCTTTTTAGACCAGCATCTTGCCTCTTTCAAGACCTCCGCTTCATCGAGACCGGTGACTTTTCCATCCTTAAGAACCCTTCTGCCTTCAACATACACATCCCTTACATCAGACCCTCCTGCCGCATAAACAAGAGTCGAATAAACGTCATAAGAAGGCGTGTTATGCGGCCGCGACAGATCAACAACCACAACATCAGCCTTCTTTCCAACCTCGATTGATCCGAGTTCGGCCTCAATGCCCCATGTACGGGCGGCATCGATGGTGACGGTTCGCAGAGCCTCCTTGGCAGAAAGCGATGTAGGGTCAAGAGAACTCCCTTTTGCAAGGAGCGCGGCAAGCCGCATCTCCTCCCAGATATCCAGATTGTTGTTCGACGCCGCGCTGTCCGTTCCGAGCGACATGCGGATACCTTTTTTCAAATAGAGTCCGAAGGGCGGTATTCCCGATGCAAGCTTAAGGTTCGATTGAGGACATAGCACAACACCAATATTATCCTTCTTTAGGAGGTCCAGGTCCCCTTCCTGAGGCCAAACCATGTGGACAAGACCAATCCGGGTATCAAGCAGACCTATTTCGCTCAAGTATGCAACCTGGCTCTTACCGCGTTTGGCAATGGATTCCTGCGCTTCTTTTTCCGTCTCGGCGCAGTGTATCTGTACTGGCAGATTCCACAGCGAGGCAAGTTCTGCCGCACGGTGCAGCTGGTCTTCGGTTGTCGCATAAGTGGAATGACAGGCTATGGATAGGTGCACAAGCGAATCGTCCCGATACTTCTCGTATTGCTCCTTGATGTTCTTGAAGGTATCTTCGGGGTTCTTGGCCGAAGGCGTAGGGAAAGCAAGAAGCCCTTCTCCTAGCTGGATTCTTATGCCGGCATCTTTTGCGGCTCGGGCAGCCTCGTGCTCGAAAAAGTACATGTCGGAGAAAAAGGTTGTTCCGGACTTAAGCATCTCGACCGCAGCGAGCCTTACACCTGCCCTGATAAACTCCGGAGAAAGATGTTTTGCCTCAAGCGGCCAGATGTGTCCGGAAAGCCATTCATCCAGGGGAAGATCGTCCGCAATACCCCTGAAGAGACACATTGCAGCATGGTTGTGGGAGTTGATTAACCCCGGTATTATGGCAGCATCACCGTAATCAATGGTTTCGACTGAAAAAACTTTATCCTCTGTGCTCCCCGTCGACTTAATCGTGCCTCCCTCTATCTCCACATAGCCTGGAGAAAAAAGAGAAGCTTTCTCGTCCATTGAAACTACGTGCTTCGCTTTAAGCAGGAAGTGATTGCTTGCGTTCATTATCACGATGATATCGATTTTAACTATTCAAGTCAAGCAAAAAGCACGCAGCGATGCTGTGAGTCGCGGATACAACGACATTATTTAACAGGTATCTATCTCCATGATATATGCACCGCGGCTACGGGCCAATCATGATAATAACAAGTAGCTTCCAATACAATCTTGCTCAATACTCAGCAAACGACTGTAATTTTGACCCATTTCTATCATAGTTGACAATTGCCCGTGTCGAGTTATCGTGCCTGTGATGGATAATTGTCTTGACTCAGCCGTTCTTTGGCTTAGAATTATTGAATTGTAGGCGTCGGATTGTTCGAAAGTTTTTCATATCCCAGGAGGATAAATGAGACGTAGTATAGTACTTGTATGTCTTTCATTTTTAACAGGTTTCGGCGTTAAGCTCGAACTGCACGACGGCCGAACACTCAAGACTAGCGATATATTTTTCAACGGAAAACAGTTCATCACTGATACGGACACAATACCGGCAGGCGAGGTTAAGGAAGTCATCTTTGAAAACACGACCGGTCAGGGTTCGGGAACAGCAAGAGTAAGCGGCGATATTGCTGAACTTTTAAGCAATGCTCAAACAGCGAAGGAGAAATTCCCTGATGCAAAGGGAATACTGCTTCTTGATGACGGAAGCGATATCCTGATGGATGACCGCACACAGATTTATTCATATCACATGGCTTATCTCGTGCTCTCAGAAGCGCGGAAGGATATTGCCACTTTCAGGGCATACTACAGGGAGGGTGAGAACGACGTAAAGGTCCACTTTGCAAGGGTAATAAAGCCCGACGGTAAGGTCATCGAACTCGACAAGTCGACGATAAGGATAGAAACCCCGCCCAGGGAGGATATAGTCTTTTTCGGAAAAGGGCAGTGGATGACGTTTACACTTCCAGGCGTTGAGATAGGCGATATTGTTGAGTATTCGTACGAAAGCATAGATTTGAACCCGTGGAACAAGGATATATTCGATGCCGGTTTTTATTTCGAGGGCGAAGACCCCTACGTCTTTTCCCGGCTTACCGTGGACGTGCCCGAGACCGAATTCATAAAATGGAGGTCGTACCGGATGCCTGCGGGAGCATCCGAACCCGTAATCTCGACGAAAGACGGCAGAAAAACCTATGTCTGGACAACTAAAAACATGAAGCCGTATATACCCGAGTCTAACTCTCCTCCTGCAGGCGATTTTCTTGCAAGGGTTGACGTCACGAACCAGGAATCCTGGGATAAGCTTTTCGACTGGTACGCAGCCTTCCAGACCGAGAGAATGAAGGTTACGCCCCAGATTCAAAAGCTCACCGACAGCCTTGTTGCCTCTGCCCTGACTAAGGACGATACAATAGCGGCGCTCTATTACTGGACTCAGCTCAACATCCGCTACATATCCATTAAAGGAAGCGCGTCCTCCGGGGTATCAGGTCATCCTGCCCAGTTCACTCTTGACAGAGGCTTCGGAGATTGTACGGACAAGGCTATACTCTTTTCCACCATGCTGAAATCACAAGGAATAGAGGCCTATCCAGTGTATCTCGGAACGAACGACGAGGACCCCATGCTCGACCCGGATATTCCGAGCTACTACGGCAATCACTGCATAACCAAGGTTTATCTGCCCGATACAAGCTTCTATCTTGATGCAACAGGTTCGTCTGACGGCGGGTTCTCTCGTTATCCATCCTTTTCATCCATGGATCACGGCGTTTATTCGGTAAACGCGCTAAAACGAGAGGTTGAGATAATCCCGGTGCCGGAACCAACGCAGGAACTGCGCGAATACCACATGGATCTTGAGATAGATGAAGACGGTTCGCTTATTGTTCGTTACCAGAGTTTCTACGACGGCGAATTCGAAACCGGCCTGCGGTATTACTGGAACTACTTTTCCAGGGAAGAGGACAAGAGAATGCGTTTCGAGCAGATGGTCAAAGCCGAATCGCCCGATGCCGAGTTAATCGACTACGATGTTGTGAACATCGGGGATCTCAGCAAGCAGCTGAGCCTCAAGATAACATACAAGGTAAGGAATTACGTGGCATTTGCAGGGTCTGTAGGGCTCGTCAACCTGCCTGAGATTGCACGCAGGTACACTTTTGACGAACTCGACCTTGAATCGAGAAAGCTTCCCCTTGCCTACAGCACAAGCGAGGGAATACGTCATACAGTCACTCTGAGACTTCCCGAAAACTGGAAACCGGACTTTATACCTCCCGAGATAGACCTCAAAACACCGGACGTTTCTTACCGCGCTTCTTATACCGAAGATGAGGACGGACTCATACACTTCGAAGACGACTTTGCACGCTCGTCACGGCTTATTCCGCCTGAAAGATACAAATCCTTCAAAAAGCTTCTGAACTCGATAACGAACTACCACAAGAAACCTATCCTTGTCAAGGTCGAAGGAGGTGGCCAATGAAGCGCCTTCTTTATATCGCGATTATTGTTCTTCTTTCAGGATGCAGACCCTCAGTACGTTCGAGCCATGACGTAATATACCTGGTCAACGGAGAGGAAAAAACAGGCACCCTTGAAAAGATTACCTCAGACAGCGTATGGTTTTCAACACCGGAAGGAAAGCTTGAAGCCGCCAAATCAGAGGTCGCAAGCATCGATATCCCGCAGCCGCGCGAAGGAGACCAGTGGAAGACCGTCAAGGACATAGACGATCCGGTATTGAAGGAAGTCCTTTCGAGCTTCACCCCTCCTGAAGACATTGGTCTTTCCGACGTGAACTTCATCAACCTTTACGTTGAACACACCTACTCCTTGCGTGATGACGGAAAAGCAGAGGTTCGCGAGCGCGTGATTCGTTTCATCACTGCTGAAGCGGGAAAGGGTCAGGCCGCCAACAATACGTGGCTTTATCTTTCTGACCGCTCCCGCGCAAAGCTCGATTTCGCCCGCGGCATAACACTCGAAGGAATAGTAACATCCATCAACGAAGCTGCAATTAACCGCACGAGCCTTTACCCCGCGCCTGCCGAATACAGCAATTTGATGCAGATTCAGATAGCGGTTCCGGAATCGAAACTTGGCTCGATTTTAGATTTCCAGTTTTCAAAGATAGTGGACGTCATTGACAGCCTGCATCCATTCTCTGAACAGCTCATTCTCGAATCAAACGAACCGACCCTCAAGGAGATTGTAAAGGTCGAACAGCCTCAAAACGGTCCGCTAGCGGTCTGGGTCTCGACCGGCGATGCTCCGCGCAAGGAGACAAGACAGGGCAGGGAGATTCTTACATGGGAGATTCCGACACAGCTTCCTAAAAGGTTCGAGTATAATCTTCCTCCCTCAGCGGACTACCTGCCGCGCTTTATCGTAAGCGAAAAGGGCGACTGGCAGACCATCGCGGCGAGACTTAAGCCGTCGTTCGACTATGCGGTAACGCCTGGCAGTACGCTTGCCTCGCTGGTCGATTCGCTCACGAAAGGTCTTTCGACGAGTGAGGAGAAGGCCCGGGCGCTTTATTCGTTCGTCGCGACGAACGTGCGCTATACAGGCCCCGCTCCTGACCGCTTCTCATACGCGCCCACCCAGTGCGAGGATGTGCTTTCGCGCAGATTCGCTAACAACCTCGACCGCGCCACTCTTCTTTACGCAATGATGCTCGAAGCCGGTCTCGATGCGGACCTCGTTCTCATACGCAGCCGTTGGTCCGGCAGGCTTATCCCCTCCTTCCCCTCGCTCGGTCAGCTTAACTACGCGCTCGTGCTTTTTGAAGACCGCATCTGGCTCGACCCAGTACCCGATCTTGCATACGGCACGCTCAACGAGCAGGACGCTATGGGTTTATCTATATCTTCGGGAAAGCTGAAGAAAACGCCGTTCTTGAGTCCTGCGGAGGACGCATCCGTCACGCATTCCGAAGCAAGGCTGAACTCAGACGGCTCCCTCGATTTGACTACGCGGGTCGATTTCACTGGCAGGACTTCGTACTCATGGAAAAGCTATCTTAAGCCCATGTCCGCGGACGAGCGAAAGCAGGAAGCCGAAAGGCTTGCATCCGAGATTCATCCGAACGCGGCGCTGCGCTCATTCGAGTTCAAGGGCGTTGAAAATCTTAACGACAACGTTTCGTACACGCTCAGGGTCAGCATTCCCGACTACGCCGTGAGCGCGGGCGACTACTTGCTTTTCTATCTGCCGGGAGTCACGCATTCAGCGTATTCGGTCGGTTCAGCGCAAAGGCTCTACCCCATTGACCGCCGGACGCGCACATCCGATATGCTCGATTTGACGTTAGAGCTTCCTGCGGGCGCAGTCCTTCTCGAACTGCCGAAGGATGTATCGCTGAAGACGAAGCAGGACTCATATTCGGCGACCAACCTAACGCCAAGACCGGGCGCAATGAAGTTCACGGAAAGCGTGCAGGTTCTTGACCCCTGGATTGCGCCTGAGGCTTACCCTGAATACAAGGCGCTTATCGAAGGCATGGCGCGCGTGAACCAGAAGCCGCTGGTGCTTAAGCTCAAGTAATAGAATTAGAAATTTGCATTAAAGAGGCGGGGCAACCCCGTCTCTTTTTTTGCCCAAACCTTGACATTTGCGTTTTTTTTTACAATTAAGATACAGATGAGAAGCAATAAAGCTTCTCGTTCTAACCTCGGAGAAAATCATGAAACCCTTAAGTATTGGAGGAAGGGCTTTACTCGCACTGCTGGTCATTGCTGCAGGCTTCGCGGCTTTCGCCGACACCGACTGGTCAGGCTACGGAACGGGCGATTGGGGAGGTCTGCATCCCTTCTACATCTGGCAGGGAACCCTTGTAACCAGCTCAACGCCAAACAAGTTCGAGGGCTACTGGGGT